>DASZOD010000090.1:0-5464 GCA_035550935.1 Egibacteraceae bacterium
GGTGGCACACCCGGTCGCGCTACCCCGAGGGCGTACGGCCCAGGCGGCGCAGGACCGCGGTGACCGCCGCCAGCTCCCTGACGCCGAGCAGGCGAGCCGCGGCCAGGTAGACGGCGGCGCCGACCGCAACGGCGCCCGCCACGGTCAGTGCCTGGGCGCCGAGCGCGGATGTTCCCAGGCCCGTGGCCAGGGCGCGGGCGACAGCCCAGGCCACCACGCCCATCAGCGCCGAGGCGGCGGCCACGCGGGCCAGGGTCGACAGCGTCCGAGCCTCCTCCAGGCCGCCGAGGCGCCGGCGCAGACGCAGGGCGAGCAGCGCTGCGCCGAAGGTGTACGCCGACGCGTGTCCGAGGGCCAGGCCCACCACCTTCCACTGTCCGGGCAGCACGGCGAACAGCACGACGTCGGCGGCGACGTTGAGCGAGACCGCTGCGAGGTTGACCAGCGCGGGGGTGCGGGTGTCCTGCAGGGCGTAGTGGGCCCGCAGCAACAGCTGGAACAGGCTGAAGCTGGTCAGCCCGACGACGAACGCCGACAGGACCCGGGCGACCAGCTGGGTGGAGGCCTGGCTGAACACCCCCTGCTCGAGCAGCAGCCGGACGATCGGGGTGGCGAGCACGCCCAGCCCGACCGCGGCGGGGACGACGAGCAACGCGGTGGCGCGGACACCCCGGGCCAGCTGCGCCCGGAAGACGTCGAGGTCACCAGCGGAGGCCGCGGCGGACATGGTCGGCACCAGGGCGGTCATGACCGACACCGCGTAGACGCCGTGGGGCAGCTGGAAGAACATGAAGGCGTACGTGTACGCGCTGAACGCACCCTCGCCGGGCACCGCGTTGGCCAGGACGATGACGACCAGGTAGCCCACCTGGTTGGCGAAGACGTAGGCGACGGCCCAGCCGCCGAGCCGGCCGATGCGGCGGACCACGGGATGGCGCCAGTCCAGTGACGGGCGCCACGCCCAACCGTGGCGGCGCGCCACCGGCCACAGCGGCAGGGTCATGGCAGCGATCCCGGCGGTGGTGCCCATCCCCAGCAGCCACAGCTGGGCCGTGGACAGCTGCTCCAGCCGGACCGCCGTGAAGGCCACGGTCGCGCCGAAGGCGAGCGCCGCGCTCGCCGCCACCACGTTGTTGAGCACCGGGGCGAACATCGGCGCGGCGAAGTGGCGGTGGGCGTTGAGGTATGCGGTCCACACCGTGGTGAGGCCGTAGAAGACGACCTGGGGCATGAGCAGGCGCAGGAACAGCGTCACGACCCGCCGCAGCGCCGCAACCTCGTCGGCGGGGCCCTGCGCGCCGGCGGTCAGCAGGCGGGCGAGCAGCGGGGCCGCAGCCATCGCGGCGAGCACCATGGCAAGCAGCACCAGGCAGGCCAGCGTCATGACCGTGTTGGCGACGTGACGGTGCTGGCCTGCCAGACCATCGCGGCGCAGCGTGTCGACGAACACCGGCACGAGCACGCTTGACAGCACCCCGCCGAGGACGAGCTCATAGACGATGTTGGGCGCGACATTGGCGGTGTTGAAGGCGTCCGCCAGCGGCCCCTCCGCCACCCCCAACGCGGCGGTCAGCGCCGCCAGCCGGCCGAATCCCGACAGCCGCGACAGCACCGTGCCGACGACCATGACGGCGGTGTTGCGCGCCAAGTCGGCGCCGTAGACCCCACCGGACCGATCGCTGGGCATCGCCGCCGGCCCGGTGCTCAGGCCGCGGCCGGGTCCCGCCGCCCGCCCGCCCCGGCGCGCTCGCCGAGTCGCCGGCGGACGTCTCGCAGCCACCAGGCCAGCAGGAACACGCCGGCTCCCCCGGTGAGCACCAGCGCGACCGGCGAGTAGGCAGTCGAGCGCACGACCACCGTGCCTGTGGTCAAGGTGCGCTCGCCGACGGCGTCATGGACGATCACGCGCAGCGGCGAGGTGCCGCCGGGCGTCAGCGCCCGCGCGCGAAACGTCAGCGTGGCCGTCGACAGCGGCTCGACGTCGGCGGTCTGCACCGCGCCGTCGGGGAACGCGAAGCGGGTGCTGTCCAGTCGCACCTGCACGCGCAAGGGCACGCCTGCGGCGTTGCGCAGGGTCACGGGCACCGGTCCCTCGACGCTGGTCATCGTCACCGGCAGGCCGCCGGCGACCGTGACCGACCCGTACAGCTGCGCGGCCGCGTCCGCGACGGTCCGGATCATCGCCCGGCCCTCGCGCTGCAGCGGCGGGCTGCGGTAGTGCACCGAGGCGGCGGTCAACAGCAGGCGGTCGAAGTGCCCCGGCGTCGGGTCGGTCCCCGTCAGCAGATCCGTCAACGCGCCCAGACCGCTGCGGGCCGCGCGCAGCCCGTCGACGTAACCGGAGTCCAGCTCGCGCTCGCGTGCCGCCGACGGGTAGTCCAACGTCAGCGGCTCCGAGCTGGCCCGGACCGTGTCGACCAGCTCTCCTACGGTGGCCGGCCGCACCCACGGGGCCTGTGCCAGGTCGGCGACGAGCAGCTCGAGCATGCCTGGCGGCGGGGCCCACACCTGCGGCGGCGCCAGCAGCAGGCCGCGGGCGGCGCTGGCGTTGGGCCGCTCGAAGTAGACCGCAGCCGTCTCGGCCAGGATCCGTTGGGCGGCGAGGGCTGGGCCCTCGTCGGCGCTCGAGGCCAGCAGCTGCTCGATCCACGGATCGGGGACGAGCACGTGCACGCTGGCCCCCGTGCCCGAACGCAGTCGCCGGACCGGTGAAGGGCTGAACGGCAGGCTCCGCTCGACGGGGATGTCGAGCTGGCCCTCGGACAGGATCACGGCGTGTATCCCCACGCCGACCGCCTCGTCGAGAGTCGGGGGGTCGAGGCCGTCGGGTGGCCACAGCAGCCCCTGCTCCGGCCGGTCGCCGGTGAGCCGCTCGGAGGCGACCCGGCCCTCACTGATGTGGCGCGCGGCCTCGCTGGTCATCCCCCCGCGCACGAGCGCCACCAGGTCCGCGGGCCCGTACGGCAGCGCCAGCTGCTGGACCTGGGGCCCGGATGCCACCTGGCGGGCCTGCTGCAGGAACGCGGCGGCCTCCCGGGCGGGAGGGTCGGTAGCGGCGACCTCGCGGCGGGCAGGTCCCTCGGCGGCGGTGAAGCCGTCGGCGAGGTCGGCCGCCTGCTCGAGCAGCAGGCCGCTGGTGGCCAGCGTGACGGGGACGGGCTCGGGGCTGTTCAGGGCCGCCAGCAAACGTCCCAACGGGGTGAAGGTCGCGGGGAGCCGCCCGTCGTAGGAGCCGTCGGCCTGGCGTCCCGGCGGTGCGTCCAGCGGGACCAGCAGTGCGACGGACAGGGGCTCGCCGACCTCGACGGGGCCCAGCACCACGCCCGTCCGCAGCTCGTCGGCGACCTCGCCCCCGCGCTGCAGCTGCAGCCGCAGCGGGTAGACGCCTGCCTGGGTGGCGGATTGGTCCAAGCCCAGGTCCTCGGCGGCCTCGACGAGTTCGACGCTGCGCACCTCAGAGGGAGCCAGCCCGTCGACGTCGGCGCCCAGGGCCCCCCGGACCGTCCCCACCTCTCCCTCGTCGACGGCCTGTTGGAAATCGAAGCGGCTGCTGGCCTTGCGGTGGACCGTGCCCACGACCCGAACGTCGCCGGCCGGCTTGTCGCCCCGGTTGCGTACCTGCACGCGCACCCGTAGCTCTCCCCCCGGGTGGAGCAGGCCGCTCAGTGCCTCCACCCGCAGGTCGAGCTGGTCGAGAGGTTCGCGGCGCTGCGCCGCGGCCGGGCCCGCCCCGGCGACGGCGACTGCCGTGATCGCGAAGAGGACCGCGACGAGCAGCCTCATGCCGACTGGTCGCGCTCCGACTGGCTGTCCGCAGGGTCCGCGGCGCGAACCAGTCGCCGTTCGTTGGGATGTGACAGGCGCCTGACCGCCTCCATCAACGGCAACCACACCACGTCCTCGGCCTCGTCGTCGTGCGCTTCGGTGGTGCCGCCCCGGTAGGCCATGAGGTAGTAGTGGACGAACTTGTGGTAGCGCACCTGGTCGGGCTTCCACACGAACCAGTAGTCCACCACGCCCAGCTTCTCGGTGATCTCGGTCAGCAGGCCAGTCTCCTCCTGGACCTCGCGGATGGCGGCCGCCTCGAGGCCCTCGTCGGATTCGAGTCCGCCCTTGGGCAGTGTCCACTGGAGCTCTCCGGCCGCGTTACGCCGGGAGATGAGGACAACCCAGCGCCCCTCGGGGCGGTCCTCGTAGACGAGTCCGCCGGCTGACACGGCATGCCGCGTGGGGTAGCGCACCATCGTTGGTCAGAGGATAGACGCGCGGCCGGACGGCCCGGCGGGCGCGCCGCCCGGCCGGCCGCGGGCGATCAAGTCCTGCCGCCGCCCGGCCGAAGACTTCCGGCATGACCAGCATCGACGACTACCTGCGCGTGCTCGTGGACAAGGGAGGCTCGGACCTGCATCTGAAGGCCGGCGGCCCGGCCTTCGTGCGCATCGACGGCGAGCTCAGCGAGATCCACGACCTGCCGCCGCTCGACCACGCCGACACCGCGCGCTTCGCCGACGCCCTGTTCGACGACGCCACCAGGAAGCGCTTCGCCGCCGGCGAGGAGGCCGACCTGGCCTACGCCGTGCCGGGCGTAGGTCGGTTCCGAGTGGCGGCCTTCCGCCAGCGCGGCTCGGTCGGGCTGGTGTTGCGACGCGTCTCGGTCGGCACGCCATCGTTCGAGGAGCTCGGCTTGCCGCCGGCGGTGCGCAAGCTCGCCGAGGAGCACCGCGGGTTGGTGCTCGTCACCGGGCCGACCGGCTCGGGCAAGACCACCACGACGGCGGCCATGATCAGCCACGTCAACGCGACCCGTCCCTGTCACATCGTGTCGATCGAGGACCCCATCGAGGTCCTGCACCGCGACAACCTCGCCATCGTCGACCAGCGCGAGATCGGGGTCGACACCGCCAGCTTCGCCACCGCGTTGCGCTCCGTCGCCCGTCAGGACCCCGACGTGATCTTCATCGGCGAGATGCGCGACATCGAGACGGTGTCGGCCGGGTTGCAGGCCGCCGAGACCGGCCACATGGTGATCTCGACGCTGCACACCACGAACGCCATGGAGACCGTCAACCGGGTCATCGACCTGTTCCCCCCGCACCAGCAGCATCAGGCGCGACTGTCGCTGGCCAACTCGCTCAAGGGCATTGTCTGCCAACGCCTCATGCGCAGGCGCGACGGGGGACGCGTGGCCGCCATCGAGTGCCTGGTGATGACCAGTCGCCTGCACGAGTTCGTGGTGGACCCGGCGAAGACGAACATGATCGAGGAGGCCATCGCCGACGGGGCCTACTACGGCATGCAGACCTTCGACCAGCACCTGCTGACCCTCTACCGCGACGGCGTGGTGACCTTCAAGGAGGCGATGGCCACCGCCACCAGCCCCCACGACTTCCGGGTGGCCGTGCGGGCGGCCGGCCTCGCCTGACCGCCCACCGGCACCGCCTGCGGCGCCGCCCTCGCCTGTTAG
>DASZOD010000091.1:0-13977 GCA_035550935.1 Egibacteraceae bacterium
CGTCGGTCCGGACCGACGACGACCCCTCGGCGTGTCGGATGTCCAGCTCCGCCCAGGCGGGGGGGGTGAGCTGCCCGACGAGCCGCCGGCGTTCACCGACGGCGGCGACCTCCACCTCGACCGCCAGGGCCGACGCCTCGAAGGCGAGCAGGCGCCGCTGTCCGGCGCCCCTGACCCCGGCCAGCGCCGGGTCGTCGAGCATCGAGTCGTAGGTCAGTTCGGCCAGCTCCGCGAGCTCGGCGTCGACGGTGCGCCACGTGTAGCTGGCCCGAGCGGCCGCCAGGAGCTCGGCCGGGGGCGGATCGACGCGGCCGGCGAGCGCGCGCAGCTCGGTCAGCAGTCGCTCGTCGCGCACCTCGGCCGGCTCGTCGGTCACATCGTCACCTCCCGCATCGTCGCCGCGTCGCTCGGACCCGTTCCTCATATGGAGCCACCGGTGCCGGCGCTGATACCGACCTGGGCAAGCTCCCGGCGCATCAGCTCGAGGCAGCGCCTACGGGTCGGGCCGATACTGCCGACCGGCATGTCCAGCGCCGCGCCGACCTCGGCGTAGCTGGGCGCCGGGTCGGCCATGAGCACCCGCAGCAGCATGCGGCAGCGCTGCGTCAGGCGCTCCAGCGATTCCCACAGCAGCCGGTCTCGGTCGGCGGCCAGCACCGCCGCCTCGGGGCCGCTGCGTGGCCGGTCGTCGGGCTCGCGGTCCAGGCCGTCGCCCGGCAGGGTCTCGCGGCCGGCCCGGCGCAGCGCCCGCAGCGCTTCGCGCCGCGCGGTCGTGGCCAGCCAGGCGCCGACCGCTGCGGGTTCGCGGATGCGCGGCAGGTGCTCCACGAGGCGCAGCCAGGTGATCTGGACGACGTCGGCGGCATCGGCGTCCGCCAGCCTATGGGCCCGGGCCACGGCCCACAGCAGCCCCTTGAAGCGCTCGACGACAGCATCCCACGCGCGCTGGTCGCCGCCAGCGGCGGCCTGCAGCAGCTGGGTGAGGTCGATCGGCTCGTCGTGCCCGGGCAACGACCGCGACGGTACCACCCTGCACTGCGGCGGCTATCGACCGTGGCCGACCCCGGCGCCGGCGACTGGGTGCCGGGAGGGGAACAGCCAAGCCGAAGCCGGGCGTCGCACGGCCTGGGATCGGCGTAGTCGCCGCTGAACACGTCATCGGATCATGGTCTTGGCTCCCCCCGTCGCTTCCCGACAGCACTAGCATTGCCCCGGGATGCACGCGTCGGCACGGGCGGCGTCACATGGACGGTCAGGTGAGCTCCGACCTGTTGGCACGCGCGGCGGCGGCCTACCCGGCGGTCGTGGCCGACCCCCGCGGGTTCGAGGCGGAGGCCGGACGCCTGGTGGGGGAAGCTCGCCGAGCCGGGGATGCCGAGGCGCTGGTGCTGGCGTTGCGTGCCAAGGCCTGGTCGGAGCGTGGCCGCCTGGCGAACGGCCGCGCCAAGCAACTGCTCGACGAGGCGGCGCGGGTAGCCCGCCGGCAGCGTCTCGACGACCGCCTGGGCGAAGTGCTGGTCACGCGGGCGGCGGTCAACCACGAGCTTGGACGGCTGGGGGCGGCGCAGCGAGACCTCGATCGTGCCGCCCCCCTGCTGAGCAACCGTCGGTCGCCCGAGCTGGACCTGCAGCAGGCCGTCCTGTACCAGAACATCGGGCGTCTCTCGGAGGCGGCCAGCCTCTATCGGCGCCTGCTGGCGGACGCCAGCTCCCCACCTGACGTGCGGGCCAAGGTCGCCAACAACATGGCGCTCATCGAGGCCCACCGTGGGCACCCGGACGCGGCGCTCGGCTACCTCGACCAGGCGGCTGCAGCGGCTGCGGGGACCGGTCCCGCCCTTGTGGCGATCGTGGCCCAGAGCCGGGGCTGGGTGACCGCCCAGGCCGGCAAGCTCACCGAGGGGCTGCGCCAGTTCGACGAGGCCGCACGCCTCTACGAGGCCGCCGGGCTGCCCCTCGGCGAGCACCACCTGGAGTACGCCGATGTGCTCGCCGAGCTGTGGTTGCTTCCTGAGGCAAGCGCGATCGCGCGGCGTGCCATCGCCCAGTTCGAAGTCAACGGCGTGCGGCTCATGGCAGCGGAGGCGCAGCTGCGGGCCGCCCGTCTCGCCCTCCTGTCGGGCGACCACCCAGAAGCTATCGCTGCCGCGACGCGGGCAGCCGCGGAGTTCCGCCGGCAGCGTCGAACCGCCTGGTCTGCGAGGGCCGAGGTCGTCGCGGTCGAGGCCCGCGCCCTGAGCGGTGAGGTGTGCCGGCGCGACCTGACCACCGTGCGACGCGCCGCGGTCCTCTTGCAGGCGCTGGGCATGCCATCCAGTGCGGTCGAAGCCCACCTGACCACGGGGCGCGTCGCCATGGCGCTGGGTAGGCCGGCGGCAGCGCTGGACAGCTTCGACAAGGCGCAGGACCTCGCTCGTCGTGGCCCGGTCCTCCTCCGGGTCAAAGGCCGGGTGGCCGCCGCGCTGGCAGCGCAGCTCAAGCACGACGACCGCAGCCTCCTGCGCCAGTGCCGCCTCGGCCTCACCGACCTGGAACGGCATCGAGGTGCGCTGGCATCGATGGAGCTGCGGGCTTTGGCGTCCAGGCACGGTGCGGACCTGGGTCGGCTGGGCCTGGCCGTGCTGCGCCGCACCGCCCCCGCGACGCGGGTCCTGGAGTGGATGGAGCGGACCCGGGCGGCGGCGATATCCGCCGTGGAACCGCCCACGACGGCCGGCATCGAGCAGGACCTGGCGGCTCTGCGGGCCGTGCACGCCGAACAGGAACAGGTCCGCCGAGAGACCGGCAGGGAAGCCGCCAACCTGGCCGCCAAGCAGACCGTCATCGAAAGCCGGATCCGCCGCATCACCTGGGCACGCCAGGCGTCAGCAGACGTGCGCAGCGCCGCGGTTTCCAAGGCGGGGCCACTACGGGCGCTACTCGATGGGCAGGTGCTGGTCGAGTACGGAGTCCTCGGCGGCCGGCTGTTCGCTGTGGTGCTGGAGCCACGGCGAACGCGGCTGGTGCAGCTCGGCACGCTTGAGGCGGTGCGCTACGAAGCCGACGCGCTGCTGTTCGCGCTGCGACGGCTGGCGCGGCCGCGCTCCTCGGCCGCGCGGGCGGCCGCCCGCGCCAGTGCCGACGCCGCACTGCAGCGGCTGACCGCGCTGCTGATGCGCCCCCTCGCGGTACCCGACGATGTCGGGCTGGTGATCGTCCCCCTCGGCGAGCTGCAGCACATCCCGTGGTCCGCGCTGCACCGGGCTCCGCTGTCGCTTGCGCCCTCGGCCTCGCTGTGGGCTCGGACCCGCAGACGAGCGGTTCGGGCTGAAAGAGGAACGGTCCTGGTGGCCGGACCGGGCCTGCCGGGTGCGGAGGCCGAGATCGAGGCGCTCAGGAGGCTGCACGATCAACCCACCGTGCTCGTACCGCCGGCGAGCACCGTCGGCGCGGTCGCCGCGGCGCTCGACCACGCGGAGTTCGCCCACCTCGCCTGCCATGCGCGCCTCCGGGTCGACAACCCGATCTTCTCGACTCTGGTCCTGAGCGACGGCCCGCTGACCGTCCACGAGCTCGACCTGCGGGGTGTGGCCCCACGACGACTGGTCCTGGCCGCGTGCGACTCCGGCGCCGACGTGAGCTACGCGGAAAACGAGATGCTCGGCTTCGTCAGCGCGCTCTTCGCTCGTGGCGCGGGCGGTCTCATCGCCAGCGTCGTCACCGTCCCAGACCTCGACGCGGTCCGGCTCATGTGCCTTCTGCACGAGCACCTACGTGGTGGCGCCACGCTCGCCGACGCGCTGCACGCGGCCCGAGAGCTGCTCGATCGCGACAACCCGGGCGAGTTCGTGAACTGGTGCGGGTTCAACGCCTTCGGGGCCGCCTGATCGTCGCTGCTCCGGCCCGCCCTAGGCCTGCGCGGTCACCGCGGCACGCTGCAGGCGGCGGCGCAAGCAGTCCAGGCAGCGCCCACGGGTGGGACCGATGCTGCCGACGGGCATGTCCAGCGCCGCGCTGACCTCCTCGTAGCTGGGCGCCG
Organism: Egibacteraceae bacterium; assembly: GCA_035550935.1. Taxonomy (GTDB): domain Bacteria; phylum Actinomycetota; class Nitriliruptoria; order Euzebyales; family Egibacteraceae; genus DASZOD01. The sequence continues at coordinate 4,019 of DASZOD010000091.1, forward strand.
GGTCGGCCATCAGCACCCGCAGCAGGCGCCGGCAGCGCGGCGACAGCTCCTCCAGGGATCGCCACAGCAACGCGCTGCGCTCGTGGGCCAGCGCCACCAGCTCCGGCGAGTCCTCTGGCGCGTCGGCAGCGAACTCGACCTGCTCGTCCCGGGGCTGCTCGCGCGTGGCGAGCCGCAGCACCCGCAGGGACTCGCGGCGGGCAGTGGTCGCCAACCACGCCCCGACCTGCTGGGGTTGGCGCAGACGGTCCAGGTGCTCGACCAGTCGCAGCCAGGTGGTCTGCACCACGTCGGCGGCGTCTGTGGAGCTCAGGCGGTGGCCGCGGGCGACCGACCACACCAGCCCGTTGAAGCGTTCGACGAGGGCGTCCCACGCCTGGTCGTCACCGGAGGCCGCCGCGCGCACGGCGGCTGCGACTTGTTCGGGCGTCTCCATGTCTGCCCCCCAGGTGCGGTCTCCCGTAGCCTCACCCGCACCACCAGCCTTGTCATGAGTAGGGACTACTCGTAACGTTCGTCGGGGCTACTCAAAGGTCCGCAGCGGCAACGGTGGCCGCAAGCCGCAACGGCCAAGAGCGCAAGGGAGCTGGGTCATGGACACGGCCTGGCCTCTGGTGGGGCGCGACGAGCAGCTGCGGTCCATCGCCGCCGCAATGAACGAGGGCGGCGCCGCAGGGGTCGTGGTGGCTGGGCCGGCCGGCCTGGGCAAGACCCGGTTGGCCGCCGAGGCGTTGCGGCATGCCGAGGCCCGGGGTCGCGCGACCGCCTGGGCTGTCGCGACGCAAGCGGCGGCGAGCATCCCGTTCGGGCCGTTCGCGCACCTGCTCAGCGACGCCAGGGCCGAGGCCGTCTCGCGACTGGACCTGCTGCGCCACGCCAGCCGGACGCTCGCCGAACGAGCTCGGGGCCGCCCGATGGTCCTGGGTGTCGACGACGCGCACCTGCTGGACCAGGCCTCCGCCGCCCTGGTCCATCACCTGGTCCTGACGGCTTCGGTGTTCGTCGTCGCGACCGTGCGCACCGGGGCCCCCGCCCCCGACGCCGTCAACGCGTTGTGGAAGGATCGGCTGGCCGTGCTGCTGGAGCTCGACCCGCTCGGCCGCGAGGAGGTCGCCGCGCTGGCCGAGACCGCCGTCGGGGGACAGCTCGATGGGGCGACGCTCGAGCAGCTGTGGCGGCTCAGCCAAGGCAACGCCCTGTTCCTGCGCGAGTTGCTCACCGGTGCCCTGCACGCCGGTGCACTGACCTGCACGGGCGGCCTGTGGCGGGCGACCGGACCGCTTGCGACCAGCACGCTGCTGGCCGAGGTGGTCCAGACGCGGCTCGGACAGCTCAGCGCGGACGCCCGCGGCGTGGCCGAGACCGTCGCGACCGCCGAGCCAATCGGTGCCTCTCTGCTGGAAACAGTGGTGTCGGCCGGCGGCCTGGAGGAGACCGACCGCGCTGGCATGCTCGACGTCGTCCCCGACCCCCGCCGCACCGTCGTGCGTCTGGCCCACCCCCTGTACGGGGAGCTGCTGCGAGGGACCATGACCCCGCTGCGGGGGCGCCTGGTGTACCGTCGGCTGGCCGCGGCCTTGCAGGAGACCGGCGCCCGCCGCCGCGAGGACCTGCTGCGCCTGGCGCTGTGGCAACTCGAAGGCGGCGTGGCGGCCGACCCCGGGCTGCTCGTCGGCGCTGCCAGGCACGCCAGCGTGTCCTTCTTCGACCATGCCCTCGCCGAGCGCCTCGCCGCGGCCGCCGTCGAGGCCGGGGGCGGCTTCCAGGCCAGACTGGCCCTGGCCGAGGCCTGGCACGCCTGCGGGCGCAGCCGGGAGGCTGAGACGCTGTTCGTTGAGCTGGAAGCTCAGGCGTCTACGCGCAGCGACCAGGCCAAGGTCGCCCTGGTGCGCGCCAACAACCTCCTGCGCGGCCTGGGCGAGTCGACCGCCGCGGCAGCGGTCATCGCCCGGGCCGAAGACCGCGTCGAAGACCCGCGCTGGCGCGACGAGTTCACCGTCCTGCGCGCCACCATCGACGTCTTCCACGGCCACCCCCGCCGGGCCGGCGCCGCGGCTGCCGACGTGCTCGAGCGCGAGGGTGCCAGCGACCGCGTCGTCGTGCGCGCGCTGGCCGTCGCCACCAGCGCGGCTGCTTTCCGCGGACGGGTCAGCCAGGCCCTGGCCGCTTCGGACCGAGCGCTCGAGCTGCTGCACCGGTCGGGGGGCGAGCTGTCGTTGACCGCCGACTGGGTGCTGACCATGCTGTCGGTCGCTCTGCGGCTGGCCGGCCGGCTCGACGAGGCCGAAGAGCTGGCGACGCGCCGCTACCAGACCGCGGTTGCCAGGCGCGCTGACGACTTCCGGGCCTCCTGGGCGCTGGCGCGGGGACAGGTCACTTTGGCGCGTGGCGCGCCCGCAGCTGCCCTGCGCTGGCTGCGCGAAGCGGCCGTGCTGCTGCGCGAGCACGGCACCGTCTTCGGCACCCAGGGACTGGCCTGGTGCCTTGGGACACTGGTGCAGGCCGCCGCGCTGACCGGTGAACGCGCCGCGGCGGCGCAGGCGCTGGCGGAGCTGCAGGCGGTCGCCCCGGAGCGCTCCTACGTTCCCGACCGGGAACTGGGGCGGGTCTGGCTGGCGGCCGCCGAAGGGCACCACGCCCGAGCGCGGGCGTTCGCCCTCGAGGCTGCTGCCGACGCCGCCAGGCGCAGCGCCGAGGCGTTCGAGGCCGCCTCGCTGCACGAGCTGGTGCGGCTGGGTGCGCCGGAAGCTGCCGCCGAACGCCTCGAGGAGCTGGCCTCCCAGCTCGAAGGGCGGTTGGCTCCGCTCTACGCCGAACACGCCGTCGCCCTGGCCAAGCAGGACGCTGCGGCCTTGGATCGCGTCTGCGAGGCGTTCCGTGACGTCGGCGCCACCCTGCTGGCGGCCGAAGCCGCCGCCGAGGCCTCCCACTGGCACCGCCGGGCCGGACACACTGCCAGCGCCCTGCTCAGCGCGGGTACGTCGGCAAGGCTCGCCACACGGTGCGAGGGCGCCCGCACCCCTGCCCTGCGTCTGGCCGGCGAGCCGCCGCGGCTGACCGAGCGGGAGCGCCAGGTCGCAGCGCTGGCCGCCCAGGGGCTGTCCAGTCGCGCCATCGCCGAGCAGCTCGTGGTGTCCATCCGCACGGTCGACAACCACCTGCACAACGTCTACGCGAAGCTGGGGGTGACCAACCGCAGCCAGCTGCGCGAGACCCTGTGAGCCCGGCTGGCGACGTCCAACAGTCTTGCGGCAGCGGGGCGGATGAGGTCGCCCTTTCGTGCAGGGCTGCACGAGGCGGTCCGAAGGGGCTTGGTGTCGGTTAGGCTCAGCCGCAAGGACGCTGGACATGCGCGCGGCAGTGACGGGTCAGGGGAGGCCGTGCGCTTCCACCAACAAGGCCCAGCGGAACGAGCCTCAGATGCCCGATCGGCGGGTAGGCGCTCTGCGGGCCCAGGACTGGAGCGGCAGGCCTGGCCCCCAGAGAGCGGCGAGGGTGCGGGACTGCTCAGCCCCGCAGGCTTGCTGCGGTTGCAACGAAGTGCAGGCAACCAGTCGGTCACCGCCCTGCTGGGCGGGCAGGGCCCAACGGGCACGGTGCTGGGCGACCCCGCCCACCGGCCAGATCCAGGGTCCTCCAGCGCCACCACAGTCGCTGTTGGAGCAACAGCTCCTCGATGCGGGCCGACAGAGTGGCGACGGACTCGTCGAATGAGGTCAATCAGGCAACCACAGCATTTCGGCCGTCCGAGGGCCCAGCCCAGGGGCCATGACCGCTAGTCGAGAAGTCCAGGGTTCGGATTTGCCCGTCGGGGGGCGGGGACACGGTGATAACGGCTGCGCGGCCAAGAGCTTCGCGCCGTCGGCATGTCAACCACGAACGACGGCCGCGCTAGCCCGGGGGCGAAAACAACAAGTAGCGGGTCAGCAGCGCTGTCCACGTCTGCCGACCCACGATCCCATCGGCGACGAGGTTCTCGTGTTGCTGAAAGTCCCTCACTGCTGCCTCCGTCCTCGGCCCGAAGGCGCCATCGACGACCAGCCCATCGACACCGCCAACGAAATTCAGCATGAATTGGGCACGCTCAACGGTCGGTCCCGCGTCACCCCTGCGCAACACAGGTAAGCCAAGAATTACCTCAGCGCTCGCCTGGTCAGCACTCATGTCCGTCCTCCCAACGTGTGTCTGCGTTCACCCAGTCAGCAAGTAGCCAGCTTGCGGTGATGGCTGCCGCCCCTTCTTGACGTGGACCGCGACGATCATGGCGTATCGGTCTCCACTGGGCGAGGGCATTGGGGCCGCATCCGGGGAGACCTGGGTCGCCCCAACGGGCAATCCTCAGTGGCCCCTTGCATTGGCTGCCCTGGTCGTGGCTCTGTGATGGCGAGTGCCGGGCCTGGCGTGCCGTGCTCGCGGCGTGAGGTGAGCCAGGCCGCCGCTAGCACCAGTGTGGTGCCGAGCACGCCCAGCGCCAGCATGGCGAGCGCCGACTCCCATGTCCAGCGCGTTTATCGGGGCCGGTCGCCGGGGCGCTCACGCGGTCGCCCGCGGCGGGCCTCCAGGCCGGCCGCCTGGGCGAGGATCGCGCACCCCGCCGCGCACGCCGGCCAGCCGCCGTCGAGCACGTAGAGCTTGTCTCCGCGACGGATCGGTACACCGCAGCGGCAGCAGCGGGCGTCGACCCACGCGGCAACCGACAGCAGCGGCCCGCCCTCCGGGGTCGGGCTGTTCATCGGCGTGCTCCTTCGCTTCCCACGCGGGGCGCTACCACCCGTCTGGTAGCAAGAGCCCCTCGAAGCGCCCGTGATACGTGGGGACGCCGTCGGGACACCGGGCCAGCCGCGGCCCCGTCGGCGCCTCCCAGGCCTATCCCTCCCAGGCCTATCCCATGTAGGGGTAGCGCCAGTCGGCCGGCGGCACGAAGGTCTCCTTGGTTGCGCGGGGGCTGACCCAGCGGACCAGGTTGAGCGGGGAGCCTGCCTTGTCGTTGGTGCCCGACGCGCGCGCGCCGCCGAAGGGCTGCTGGCCGACCACCGCGCCGGTGGGCTTGTCGTTGACGTAGAAGTTGCCCGCCGCGTAGCGCAGCGCGGCGGCGGCCTCGGCGATGGCCGCCCGGTCGTTGGCGAACACCCCGCCGGTCAGCGCGTAGGGCGACGTGTAGTCGACCAGCTTCAAGGTGGCGCTCCAGTCGGCGTCGTCGTAGACGAACACGGTCAGGACCGGTCCGAACAGCTCCCGGGTCATGGTGTCGGACTCGGGGTCCCCGGTGACGAGGACCGTGGGCTCGACGAACCAGCCCTGGCTGTCGTCGGAGCCCCCGCCCGCCAGCACTCGGGCGCCGCCCGCCCGCGCCGAGGCGACCGCGTCGACCAGCTTGCGGTAGGCCTTCTCGTCGATCACCGCTCCCAGGAAGTTCGAGAAGTCCGCCACGTCGCCCATGGGCAGCGAGGCGACGACGTCGGCCAGGTCGTCGCTCAGGCGTGGCCACAGCGAGCGGGGGACGTAGGCTCGCGAGGCAGCCGAGCACTTCTGGCCCTGGTACTCGAACGCACCGCGCACGAGGCCCACCACGAGCGCGTCGAGGTCGGCCGAGGCGTGAGCGAGCACGAAGTCCTTGCCGCCGGTCTCACCCACCAGGCGGGGATAGTTGCGGTAGTCCGCGATGTGCTGGGCGGCCTTGCGCCATAGGCCTCGGAAGACCTGCGTCGAGCCGGTGAAGTGCAGCCCGGCGAAGGCCGGGTGGGCCATCGCCGCGTCGCTGACGAGGGCGCCGTCACCGTGGACGAGGTTGATGACGCCGTCGGGCAGGCCGGCCTGGCGCAGCAGCGCCATCGTGTGGTGGGCGGCCAGGGCCTGCTTCTCGGAAGGCTTCCACACGACCACGTTGCCCATCAGCGCGGGCGCGGTCGGCAGGTTGCCGGCGATCGAGGTGAAGTTGAACGGGGTCATGGCCAGCACGAAGCCTTCCAGCGGCCGGTGCTCCATGCGGTTCCACATCCCTGGCGCCGACTGGGGCTGCTCGGCGTACAGCCGCTGGGCGTAGGCGCAGTTGAAACGCCAGAAGTCGATGAGCTCGCAGGCGGAGTCGATCTCGGCCTGGTGGGCCGTCTTTGACTGTCCCAGCATCGTCGCGGCGTTCAGCGTGTCGCGCCAGGGGCCTGCCAGCAGCTCGGCGGCGCGCAGGAAGACCGCCGCGCGTTCGTGCCAGGGAAGCGCCGCCCAGTGGTCGGCGGCGGCCAGCGCCGCGTCGACGGCCTGGGCGACCTGCTCGGCACCGGCGGCGTGGACGTCCGCGAGGACGAGGTCGCGCCGGTGCGGGGCCACCACCGGGAAGCTGTGGGTGCCGGCCACGAGACGGTCGCCGATCACCATGCGCGCGTCGACACGCTCCTTGGCCATCGAGGCCAGGCGTTGTTCGAGTCCGGCGCGCTCGGGGCTGCCTGGCGCGTAGCCCAGGACGGGCTCGTGGGCAGGCGAAGGGACGCGGAACGAGCCGCTGGACATGGCCGACTCCTCTCGGATTCCGCCGGGCTTGCGGCAGCGCCGCCCGCCAGCCAGGCTGCCGGCACGGTCGCTCCTGCACCCTACTGCGACGGTGGGGTGTCCGCGTGCCCTGAGGCGGCGTGCTCGAGCAGGTCGATGATCGCCTCGGTCACCTGCCGGAGGTGCTCGGCGAGCACCCTGCGGATCTGTTCGGCCAGGTCCGGCTCGAGCATGGGGTCGACGCCCCGCTCCAGCGAGCCGGCGACGCGACCGTGGAAGGCATACACCCTGGACAGCTGCTCGGCGACGGCCGGACCAAAGCTGCGCTGCACGCGGGCGATGAGCGACAGCCAGCGCCCGTGCGTGGCGTCGTGGGCGCCAAGCACGATCCGCACCGCGATGGGGTCGTCCGCCGCCTGCTCCAGCCCGCGGCACAGCCACGAGGCCTGGGCCCGCAGGAACAGCGTCGCCCCCTCGACATCGAACGGCGCAGCCCCTCTGGCTCCCGGCGCGCCAGGCGATGTCGGCGGCTTCTCGGTCAAAACCATGTCACCCTGCTTGTGCACAGGCGGGACGCGGTTGCGACCCGCCGACCAGTGAGTCGGCATCACGGAGCGTGATCTGAACGCGGTCGCGGCCTTCGCGGCAGACGACGACTTGCCCCCGGGAGGCGGCGGCCTGCGATGATGACGGGGTGCCCGAGCTGCCGGAGGTGGAGAGCGTCCGCCGCCAGCTGCACCCGCGGCTTGCGGGCCGGCGCATCATCGCCGTCCGTGTCGACCCCCAACCGCGCTTCAGCGACGTCGAGGCCGCCGCAGGCCGGCGCGTCGTCGAGGTCCGCCGCCGTGGCAAGTACCTGATCGCCCCGCTGGAACGCGGCGACGACCGTGGCGGGCTGGAGCTGGTCGTGCACCTGGGGATGACCGGCTCGGTGCGCCTGCGGGGGCCCGACTGGTCGCCCGACCGCTACGTGCGTGCGACCTTCCACCTCGATGACGGCGCGTTGGACTTCCGCGACGTGCGCCGCTTCGGGCGCCTGACGGTGGTGGCCGCCGGCGACTACGGGGGGATACCGACCCTGGCTGGTCTGGGACCGGAGCCGTTGGGTCCCGACTTCGACCCCGACCGGTTCCACGCCGGCCTCGCCCGCACCCGCGCGGCGGTCAAGGCGGCGCTGCTGGGGCAGCGGCTCGTGGCTGGGATCGGCAACATCTACGCTGACGAGGCGCTCTGGCGCGCCGGCATCAACCCGCACGCCCGACGGGTCGGCCGCGTGCGGGCACGGGCGCTGTGGCGAGCGATCCGCGAGGTCCTGGCCGACGCCGTCGCTCGGGAGGGCACGACGTTTCGTGACTACCGCATGCTGAACGGTGCGTCGGGGAGCAACGCCGCGTTCCTCTCCGCCTACGGGCAGGCCGGCCGACCATGCCCGCGCTGTGGTGCCGCCATGGTCAGGTCCGTGCTCGGCGGGCGGGGCACGACCTGGTGCCCTGTCTGCCAGCGCCGCTGACGGCAGAGGCGGCAGAGGGGCCATGGAGGGCGTTCCAGACGATGCCGTTCTCTCGCGGTCCCGGCGCCATCGTGGACGGCTTCTTCACCTTGGAGTCGATCCTGCTCCACTTCTTCGGCTTCCTGTTCGCCTGACCCTGATCGCGACCTAGCAGCAGCAGGATCGGGCATCGGCGGCTGACGCAGCGGATCCTGCTCGTCCAGCTCCAGGCATGGATCGCAGCCATGGGCTGCTGGCCTTTCGCCGCTACACCCTCGGTCCGGCTGACACCGGCCGCACCGAGGAAGGGCTTGAAGGGCTGAGTTGAGCGTCCCCTGGGCGGCGTGTTCGGTCCGCCCCCGGGTGATGCCATCGCGCAGCCCGCCGTCGAGGACTCGGAGCGAGCGTGCGCTCAACCGCCCGCGCGCCGTTGCAGCCAGCGGGCAGCCCCGGTGACGTACACGCGGTAGCCGGTGACCGCCGCCGCGACCGCGGCAGCGACGCGGTCCAGGTCGATGGATCCGTACTGACGGATCAGGCGGTGCGCAGACCGCCGACGGTGCCAGGCGCTGGGCGAGCTCGGCGCTGATCAGTCCCGCTGCCGCCGCTGCCGCGAAGGACCCGTGGTAGTCAGCGGGAGGTGGCTGGCCCATCGCGGTCGCGACGTGGGCGTTCGCCTTCGCCGCCAGATCCACCAGTTGGGTCAACGCCCGTTCGACGACGAGCCGTCGCTCGATGTCGGCGCCGAGCTCGTCGCCGGTGACTTCGACGTGACGGGCGAGGACCTCGAGGAGGGTGGTCATCTCCGCGAGCCGGCGCTGGACCGATTCCGGGCGCAGCGGCGGCGGGTTCATCGGGCGAGCAGCTCCAACTCCAGGTCACGCAGCCAGCGCGTGTCCCACAGCATCGCCAGCGCGACGGCCTGCTGCTCGGCGAACGCCCCGGCGTCGCGTTCGAACAGCGGTGTTCCGTACCCCAGCGCTTCGCCTCGCCCGACGATGCCGGCGCGGGCGAGGTCGAGCACGTCGACCGCTTCGTACCCGGTGAGACGGTACAGGTCTTCCATCAGCGCCAGGACGTCGAGGTCGCCGTCGTGCCCAACGGCCAGGTCGAGGTCGAGTGGCCTGCGGCCTTCGTCGAGCGCGCTGCCGAACACGACGACGAGGCCGATGCCGTGGCGGCTGGCGACCTGTGCGAGGCGCCCGTCACGGGCGGCCATCGATAGGCGCTCCAGCGCAACACGCGCGTCCGGGGTGGGTTGCACGATTGAGACGCTAGCGCGGCGTGCCGCCACCACGCGGAAGCCAGACGCCGAACCCATGTAGCGCGACGTCGGGGCCTGGGTCTGTCAGGCGCGGTGGGCGAGTCGCCGAAAGGGCTAGATGCCGCCCCGGCTGCGGATCTCGTCGATGACGCCGTACTCCTTGGCCTCCTCCGCGCCGAGCCAGAAATCCCGGTCAGCGTCGCGGCGGATGCGCTCGAGGTCCTGGCCTGTCCGTTCCGCCAGGATCTCGTACAGCCGCTCGCGCAGGTAGACGATCTGCTTGGCCTGGATCTGGATGTCCACAGCCTGACCTCGGGCACCGCCCAGCGGCTGGTGGATCATGACCCGTGCGTTGGGGGTGGCCGCCCGCACGCCGGTCCCCGTGGCCAGGAGGAAGGCCGCGGCTGACGCCGCTACCCCGACGCAGACGGTGTTGACCTTGGCGTTCATGAGATGCATGACGTCGTAGACGGCGAACATGCCGCTGACCAGGCCCCCGGGGGAGTTGATGTAGAGGGTGACGTCCTTGTCCGACTCGGCGTCCAGAGCCATCATCTGCGCGACCAGGGTGTCCGCCACGGTGTCCTCGATGGGACCGCGCAGGTACAGGATGCGGTTGTCGTAGAGTTTCTTGAAGGCGTCGGCCTCCAGCAGCGTCGCCAAGGGATGGTCGCCCTCGGCCGCTCGTGGGGCCCGCGCCAGGTCGGCCGCGGGGGAATGGCG
>DASZOD010000092.1:0-2511 GCA_035550935.1 Egibacteraceae bacterium
CTGCAGGTCGCCGAGCACGACCTCGCGCCCCCCCGCGTAGCGCAGCGTCGCCGACGGCAGCACCAGCCGGAACCGCGCGACGGCGTGCAGCGCGACCTGCGGGTCGAGCAGGCCGGCGCGCTGCAGCGGCGTGCCGGGACGGGGGTTGAGGAAGTTGACGGGCACCTCGGCCGGCTCCAGGTCGCGCAGCGCCAGCGCCAGCTCCGCACGCTGGCGGGGGGTCTCGCCCAGGCCGAGGATCCCCCCCGAGCACAGCTGCATCCCGGCCTCGCGGACGTGGCGGCAGGTGTCCCAACGCTGGCGCCAGCTGTGGGTGGAGCAGATCGCCGGGAAGAAGCTCTCGGCGGCTTCGAGGTTGTGGTTGTAGCGCACCACCCCGGCGGCGGCCAGGGTGCCCGCCTGGCGCAGGGTCAGCAGCCCCGCCGAGACCGCCACCGCCAGGTCGGTCTCGGCCCGGACCGCGTCGACCGCTTCGAGCAGATGCGCCATGGCCCGCTCGTCGGGGCCCCTGATCGCCAGCACGAGGCAGAACTCGGTCGCGCCGGACGCCTGGGCGTCGGCGGCGGCGCGGGCCACCTCGTCGCGGCCCAGGTAGGGCTGTGGCTTGACGGGCGAGCGGAACGCGGCGCTCTGCGAGCAGAAGGCGCAGTCCTCGGGGCACCCACCGGTCTTGGTCGACAGGATCGACTCCAGCGACACCGGCTGGCCGCACCACGCCAGCCTCACCCGGTGCGCCAGGTCCAGCAGCCGCTGCAGGATGCCGCCGTCGAGCGCGCCGGCCAGGTCGGCCAGCGCGCAGGCCTGCTGCGCGCTGACCGTCTCGCGGCGGCCCAGCAGCCTGGCCTCGATGTCGTCCAGCAGTTGCGTGGCGGTCACGGTGGCTCCTGTCGAGGTCGCCGACTCGCGGCGGCGGCAAGCGGCGGTGGCAGCAGCGCGGTCAGGTCGGGCCTCCTGCAGACCCGGTCAGGTGCCCGCGGGGAGCGGCGCGCCAGGAACCCGTCCGCCTGTTGCCGGCAAGCTCGTTGCGGCGGTCCAGGATGTCCGCCAGCGACGTCGGCTCCTGCCCGCGTGCGGAGGGGTTGATCTGGATCACCCAGATCTCGTCGGGGCGGGCGTCGGGAAGCTCGCGCACCGGAGGGTTCTGCGAGAGCAGGCCGTCCCAGCACAGCCTGCCGTCGACGCGTACCGCCCGGAACAGGTTGGGCACGGCAGCCGACGCCACCACGGCGTCGATCGTGATGTCGCCGCGGGCGGAGCTGAAGATCGTGAACTCGCCCGACAGCACGTCGTCCCAGGGCTCGGTCGCGGCGACGAGCGCCAGAACTCGCTCGGCAGCCGGTCGGCCATACCCGGGTCGTCGTGGGCCAGGCCGTACCAGGCCAGCAGCGCGCACACCGCCCCCCCGAGCTGCCGCTGAGGGCGACGATCTCGTAGCGGCGCTCTTCCAGCAGCTGCAGGACGCCGGCGGGGAAGGCGGTGTGGCTCCCGCCGCCCTGGCAGGCGATGGCGACCCGCTGTCGGGCGTCGTCGTTCAATCTTGCGGGCTCCTGGACCTCGGCAGCGAGTCGCTTCACTCTAGATGGCCCGCGTTGCCCATCGCGCGTGCGCCCGCCGCTGGGCCGTCAGCCGCCCAGCACGGCCGACCGCAGCCGCGGCGGCGGGCCGTCGACGTCGAACTGGGCCACGACTTCGAGGACCGGGGCGATGGCGGCCAGACCGTGGAGGTTCGTGCGCTCGGCCACGCCCGGCTGTGGCGGGTAGCGGTTGACGACGATGCCCAGCACCCGCAGCCCCCTGGCCCAGGCGGCCTCGCAGGTCAGCCGGGTGTGGTTGAGTGTGCCCAGCCCGGGGCGGGCCACGACCACCAGCGGCAGGTCGAGGTCGGCGGCGAGATCGGCCAGCGTCGTGCCGTCGGTGCCGAGCTCGACCAGCAGGCCGCCGGCGCCTTCGCCCACGACGTGGTCGAGACCGGCGAAGGGCGCCAGCAGCCGCGTCCGGTCGACGCTGTGGCCGGCGCGGGCGGCGGCCACCGCCGGCGCGAGCGGCTCGGCGAAGCCCGGTCCCTGGCGGACGGCCGCCCCGGCCAGCCGGGCGACGACCTGGCAGTCGGGGGGATCGTCGGCCAGGCCGCTCTGGACCGGCTTGACGTAGGTGGCCCCCGGGCGGGCCCGGCACAGCAGGGCCGCCACCACGGTCTTGCCCACCCCCGTGTCGGTGCCGGTGACCAGCAGGCCGTTCACGGCACGTCGGCGTGTAGGCCGGCCACGGCGGCGACGGCCCGGTCGACGTCGTCGTCGCCGTGGCCTGCGGTGAGGGTGAAGCGCAGCCGTGCGGTTCCCGCAGGGACCGTGGGCGGGCGGATGGCGGTGACCAGCAACCCGGTGTCGGCGAGGCCGGCCGAGGCTGCCAGGGCCGCGTGCGGCTCCCCGACCACCAACGCGACGATGCAGGCCGCCGGTGTCGGCAGCCCCAGGCCGGCGGCCAGGCCGCTCTGGACCGGCTTGACGTAGG
>DASZOD010000093.1:0-2849 GCA_035550935.1 Egibacteraceae bacterium
AGCGCGACCAGCTTGGCGCGGTAGCGCACCAACTCGCCCAACTCGCGCAGCTCGGCGGGGCGATCCACGCCTCAGGCAGCCGACTCAGGCGCAGCAAGTCGGCCAGAGCGCCCGCGTCGATCTCGTCATTCCTCATAGCGATGTGGTCGTGCAAGAAGTCGATTTCGTAGTCGAAGCAGTCGATGAGGTCCACCAGCGACTGCACCCGCAGACGGTAGGCGGGGTCCAGGATCTGCTGCACCTTGGTGAGCTCGCGCAGCCCACGGACGCCGAACAGGTCGCTGACGGGGACCCGCACGCCCTGCTTGGCCAGCACGCTGTGAACTTGGGCCTTCAACCCCGATCGCAGCGCGACCAGCTTGGCGCGGTAGCGCACCAACTCGCGTAGCTCGCGCAGCTCGGGCGGGGCGATCCACGCTTCGGGCAGCCGATTGAGTCGCAGCAAGTCGGCCAGGCCGCCCGCGTCGATCTCGTCATTGTTCACCCGCCGGTGGGCCCAGCCCTTGACACCCAGCGGGTGCGCGAGGTGCACCTTGGCGCCGGCCGCCTGCAGCACGTCAACCGCCCAGTACCAGCCGTAGGTCGCCTCCACGACGACTTCGGCGTCCGGACCGGCTTTCTCGATCGCCAACGCCAACGCCACCGGGTCGTTGTCGATCCGCACCTGCTGGAGCGTCTCACCAGCGCCGTCTTGGCGGACGATCACCGAGCGACGACGGTGCAAGTCGATGCCGACGTACTCTGCCGTCATCGGGGCCTTCCTCCTCTCTCCTCGTCGGACCTGACAGCGCGAGTGTGCGGCACTCACGCCGTCAGCAGGAGCGGAGGTCCCGTTCCTTCATGGCGTCAGATTCTCGACACGAGCGGTCCCCCTGGACGGCATACCTGAGGTTGCCGAGCAGGAGGTTCGTGGCGTGGACGTGATCGTGGAGCGGTGCGCCTCCCTCGACGTGCACAAGAAGACGGTGATGGCCTGTGTGCGGGCGCCCGAGGGCGGCGGCGGCCGGCGCCAGGAGCTGCGGGAGTTCCGCACCTTCAGTCGGGACCTCGGCCGGCTGCGGGCATGGCTGGAGGCCGAGGGCGTGACCCAGGTGGCCATGGAGGCGACCGGGGTGTTCTGGAAGCCCGTCTGGTACGTGCTGGAGGGGGCGGGCTTCGAGCTGTTGTTGGCCAACGCCCGCCACGTGAAGAATGTGCCGGGTCGCAAGACACCCTCTGTGTCAACCTCAGGCGGCAGATTTCTCGGTTAGCCCCTTCTCCTGGAGTCGGCAGGCTGCACCGTGGCTGGCGAGGTCGTAGGGCACGCCGTCGAGCCAGCAGCGGTGGATGACGCGGGTCCAGGCCCGGGCGAGGACGCGCACGGCGTGGGGGTGGTCGTGCCCGCGGTCGATGGCGTCGTTGTAGACGCTGGCGGCCCATGCGCTGGCGTGACGGGAATTGTCCGCGAAGGTCGTAATGGCCTTGCGGAAGCGCTTGTTGCACGCCCAGCGGAAGCCGACCGACGTGTGCTTGCCGGACTTCTTCGTCACCGGGGTGAGCCCGGCCAGCGCCGCGACGGCGTCGGGGCCATCGTAGGCTTGGCGGCAGTCGCCCCACTCGGCGAGCATCTGGGCCGCGTTGATCTGGCCGGACCGTGGCAGGGACGTGAAGACCTTCGCGTCCGGGTGCTCGTCAAGGCGGGCGACGATCGACCGGTCCAGGTCCTTGATGGCGGCGTTGAGGGCGCGCAGGACGCCTACCATCGCCAGGACCGCGTCGCGGCCCGCGGTGGTCTGCGCGGGGTCGGTGATGCCTGGCGGGGCGGCGCGGAGCCGGGCAATCAGCTCGGCTGGGGACCTGCGGCCGCTGTAGCGATGGTGCTTGCAGAACGCGGCCATGCGCTTTTCACCCAGGCGGGCGGCCGAGGCGGGCGTGGGGTAGCGGGACAAGAAGGCCAGGCTGATGGGGCTTTCGACGTCGGCGAAGAGGGGCTTGGCGCCGGGCCAGAACGCGTCGAGCAGCGCGGACAGCTGGTTGCTGGCCGCAACCCGTTGGGCGACCAGGACGTCCCGGGCGCGCACGGCCGTGCGCAACGCGCGGGTGGCGTCGCTGTAGGGGGCCAGTGGGCGCAGCTGGGGCCAGCGCACGCGCAGGTAGTCGGCAATGACGTCGGCGTCGCCGGGGTCGGTCTTGGCGCCGGAGACGACCTCGGCCTCGCGCCAGGCCTTGATCGCGTTGGTCTTGACGGGCATCACCGGGTGGCCGGCTTCCAGCAGCCGGTCGACCAGCCGGCCGTCGGGGCGTTCGATCGCCACCGGCAGGTCGGCGGGGTCGCCGAAACGGGCCAGCCAGGCGATCAGCCGGTCAAACCCTTCCGCGCTGTGCGCGATGGTGTGACGCCAGCGCCTGGCGCCGACATCGTCGTGGACGGCCACGGCGTGCTCTTCCGCGGCCCAATCGATCCCTGCGAACATGCTCTGCTCCTTTGGCTCACACGTCGTGGGGGAAGGCCTGGTGCTCGGGGGAAGAGGACCGCGGTGACCGAGGCTGCGCCCAGGGTGGTCACTGACCGGCGCTCTACGGCGCGTCCCTTTGTTGCCGGTGCTCTAGCCTCGGCGGGGTCGGGGGCGGCGGTGTCTTGCGGGCCTTTGCAGGCGACCGACGCAGGCCGTCACCCCGACCCTCACCGGGGGGTCCTTGCGACGCGCGATTCTCTCGCGCGCCCTCAGGTCGGGCCCAATCACGCTGGGGTCAATGGACTCGGCGCCCGGGGACTACAGCTATGTGATTAGGCCCTCTGAGCAGGAGGCCTCATGGTCTGTCCCAAGACCTCAGTCCTGCTGTCCTCAAGGGAGGGTGCACCAGTGACC
>DASZOD010000094.1:0-7281 GCA_035550935.1 Egibacteraceae bacterium
GGGCTGGCCTGCGGCCAGATGCTGCAGGTCGTGACGGAGCGCGGCGGCGTCGGGATGCCGTTGCTGCGGCTGTTTGGCCAGCAGCCGTGCGATGACCGCGTCCAGATCGGCGGGCACGTCGGGGTTGAGGCTGAACGCTGCCGGGGGGTCGCGGTGCAGGTGCTGGCCGAGGATCGCTGCGGTCGTGTCGGCGGTGAAGGGCGGCTGCCCCGTGAGCATCTCGAACACCACGCAACCGAGCGCGTAGAGGTCGCTGCGAGGGTCGGGGGGATCCCCACGCGCCTGTTCGGGCGCGATGTAGGGCACCGAGCCGTGCACGGCGGCGGTCATGGTGGCAGATGTCTCGACCGCCCGGGCGATCCCGAAGTCGGCGATCTTGGCCTTGCCGTCGGTGTCGAACAGGATGTTGGACGGCTTGATGTCGCGGTGGACCAGCCCTCGGTCGTGCGCCGCCGCCAACCCGTCGGTGACCTGGCGGGCGACGTCGAGCGCCTCCTCGACCACGAAGACACCCTGATCGCGAAGCCGGTGAGCTAGCGATGGGCCCGCGACCAGTTCCATGACCAGGAAGTCCGTCTCGCCTTCCGAGACGAGATCGTGCAACGCCACGATGTGAGGATGGTTGAGCGTCGCGGCGGTACGCGTCTCGCGCTGGAACCGGGCATGTGCACGGGGATCATCCAGCAGATGCGCTGCGAGCATCTTGACGGCCACCTGTCGGCCAAGCGTCTGATCCTCGGCAGCGAACACGTCCGCCATGCCACCCCGACCCAGGCGACGCAGGATCCGGTAGCGGTCAGCGAGGATGTCGTCGGGCTCCAGGCTCACGGAAGGGTCCGAGGTCGTGGCCGTGGCGAGGGTGCCCTAGCTGGCTTTCACGACCCGAGCCTGACACAGAACAACGGTGGAGGGCCGGCCGCGTCAGCCAGGCACGGGCCGATGACCCCGTGGCAATGAGGCCTTGGCGATGATCGGCGACGATGCCGATGATATGTCGCCAGCAGACCCGCCAGGCGCACAGGCCGCCGTGCTGCAACTGTCCCGCGAGGTCCCCGCCGCCGTGTTCGCCGACATGCTCAAAGCTCCGTAGGCGTCGGCCTGACAGACAGGGCGGAGAGCGGCTGTACCGCACATCTGAGCACCCGACGTTCTCTTTATGACCAAAGGCTCCGCGATCCCGTCGTCGCGTGACGACACGACGAAGGCGACAGGCCTGAGGGTCGGGGCGACACGATCGACTGCGGCACGGCCGACGCCATGTGCCGGACGGACGCGAGGTGCCCGCCAACGGAATCCCAACAGCGAACGCGGGTGTTCGTATGTGGTGGCGCTTGTGGAGCTGAGGGGAATCGAACCCCTGGCCTCCTCGATGCGACCGAGGCGCTCTGCCAACTGAGCTACAGCCCCTGAGAAGCGGACCAGCCGGCCCGCGAGAGCGGATGGTAGCAGCCGCGGCGGGCTCTGGCCGTGGCGGTCAGCTGCCGAGCACGTCGCGGCGATGGGCTTCCAGGGCGCTCTGCAGCCTTGCCTGGACCAGGGCCGTGGTCAGGTCGCCGCGGGTGCGCTCGATGATCGAGCGGGCCACGTCGGTGGCCCGGCGCAGCCCGCCGGTGACCGCGTCGGGGAAGTCGATGGTCACCAGCAGGGCGTAGATGTCGTCCATCGTCTCCAGCAGCGCCTCGCAGCGCTCCAGCCGCCCGGCCCGCAGGACGTCGAGCAGGTGACGGCGCAGCTCCCCGACAGTCTCGGCCAGGCCGTTGAGCCAGGCGGCGTCGTCGACGTCGAGATCGTCGGGACCCGGAGGCGGGGTACCCGTGATGATCGCGAACGTGATGCGGGCCTCGGCGTACTCCTTCTGGGCGTCGAAGACGAACCCGGCCTGCTCCACCTCGGGGTGGCCGCGGCAGGCGCCGCGGGCCTCCTCCAGCGCCGCGCGGGCCTGGTCGAGCAGAGCCCGGGCGGCGTCCCGCTCGTCGCGGTGGGCGGCGCGGATGGCGTTGGCGGCGTGACGGATGGCCAGCCGCGACGCCCGCAGGGCCCCCTCCCTGGCGCTGTGTCTGGTCTCCAGCCGCCGGTGCACCCCGGCGTGGAGCCGCGACAGGTCAGACACGCTAGCGCCAGCCGGAAGCGGGCCGGTGGCGCATCCGAGCGGCCCGGGACTCCCGGACCGCCGGGGGCGTGGAGGCGACGGCCGCCGGACGCTGGGGCAGGCGGCGGACCTTGCGGCGGATCTCGTCACGGCGGGCCCGGTGCTCCAGCAGCAACAGGACGTAGACCAGCAGAGCCAGCCAGGCGGCGGCGAACAGCAACCACAGCAGCCCGCCGAGGGCGATCGCCGGGACCGCGGTGAGCCCGACCGCGCCCTGCAGGCGCAGGAGCAGGGTCCGGCGGCGATGGACCGCGCGGCTGCGGCGGCGGGCGCCGGTGACGCTGGCGGCGTCGCGCAGCACCAGCACATGGCGACCGGGCGACGACCGGGTTGGACGGGGCGGAGACTTCCCCGAGTGGCGTGCCAACATTCCCATGGTTCGCTCGAAAGAGTCGACGGAACTGACCGGGGAAGCGTCACGCCGCGCGCGCAGCGCGCCGGGCAGCAGTATCCAAGCCCACAGGATCGCGAGCAAGACGAGAACCATCGTGCTCATCGCCCCGGTTTGTAGCACCGGAGCTCACCGATTCCGCGGAACCGCGGCGGGCGGCCTCCAGCCGGGGGATCTGGCGATGTTGACGCGCCCTGCGGTCCTCAGCTAGGAGGTCTCGCCTCCCGGCGCTGACGCGCCCTGCGGTCCTCAGCATGCTCGCCGCCGTGCAGCTGGTCGACGGCGTGGGACAGCACCGGCAGGACGGCGCGCAGGTTCTCCACCGCGCCCCTGGGCGAGCCGGGCAAGTTGATGACGAGCGTGCTCCCCCGGGCGCCGGCCACCGCGCGCGACAGCATGCCCATCGGCGTCGCCGTCCGTGCCGACGCCCGCATGGCTTCGGCCAGCCCGGGGGCCAGCCGGTCGACGACGTCAAGGGTGGCCTCGGGGGTCTCGTCCTTGGGGTGCAGCCCGGTGCCCCCGCTGGTCACGACCAAGTCCGCGCGCCCGCACGCCTCCACCAGAGCCTCGGCGACCTGCCGGCGCCCGTCGGGGACGACCACCGGTTCGCCCACCTCGAAGCCCGCCTCGGCCAGCAGCCGGGCGACCGCGGGGCCCGCCTCGTCGCGGTACACGCCGGCAGCCGCCCGGGTCGAGACGGTCACCACGACCGCCCGCATCAGCCGCCCTCCCGGCGCTGCCAGTCGCCGTGCACGCCCCCGGTCTTGGACACCAGCTCGACGCGTTCGACGACGACGCCGCGCTCAAGGGCCTTGACCATGTCGTACAGGGCCAGGGCCGCGATGCTGGCAGCCACCAGCGCCTCCATCTCCACCCCCGTGCGGTCGGCGGCGCGCACCGCGGCGGTCACCGTGGCCACGCCGCCGGGCGCGTCCACGTCGACGTCGACCGAGACGGCGACCAGCGTGACGCCGTGGCACAGCGGGACGAGCTGGGGGGTCTGCTTGGCGGCCATGATCCCGGCCACGCGCGCGACCGCCAGAGCGTCGCCCTTGGGCAGGCGCCCCTCGACCAGCGCGCTGGCGGTCGCAGGAGACATCACCACCCGGGCCCGGGCGACGGCGTCGCGCTCGGTGACGGGCTTGCCCCCGACGTCGACCATCCGAGCGCGCCCGCGGGCGTCCAGATGGCCGAGCCGCTCGTCGGGCGGGTTCACGTGGAGTCGACCAGCAGGTGCACGACCAGGCGCTCCCCGGCGGGCACGCTGGTGCGCTCGGCAGGGACCTCGGCCAGGCCGTCGGCGTCGACGACCGAGCGCAGGATGCCGCTGCCCTGCTGGCCGGTCAGGCGCGCGTGCCAGCCGCCGTCCACGCGCCGCAGCCGCACCCGCAGGAACGACACCTTGTGGGCGGGCGAGCGCACCGGCTCGTCCAGCACCGCGCTCACCCGGGGCCGGTTGAGGTCGCCGCGTCCCTGCAGACGCCGCAGCGCCGGGCGGACGAACACCTCGAAGCTGACGTAGGCGCTGACGGGGTTGCCCGGCAGGCCGAAGCAGGGAACGTCGCCGAGGAAGCCGAAGGCCTGCGGCATGCCCGGCTGCATCCCCACCTTGGCGAAGCGCACGTCCCCCAGTTCGCCGAGTACCCGCT
The DNA here is from genome assembly GCA_035550935.1 of Egibacteraceae bacterium. Taxonomy (GTDB): domain Bacteria; phylum Actinomycetota; class Nitriliruptoria; order Euzebyales; family Egibacteraceae; genus DASZOD01. Next base: position 4,190 of record DASZOD010000094.1, read on the forward strand.
TGACCAGGTCGTAGCGTCCTGCGCTGATGCCGCCGCTGGTGACCAGCAGGTCGGCATGGTGCAACGCGCCCTCGAAGGCCTCGGTCAGCGCGCGGCGGTCGTCGCGCACGATGCGCTGGCGGAAGGCGGTCCCGCCCGCCTCCCGGGCCTGGGCGGTCAGCGTGTAGGAGTTCGCGTCACGGATCTGGCCGGGGCGCAGGGTGGCGTCCGGCTCGGCGAGCTCGTCGCCGGTCGAGATCACCGCCACCCGGGGACGGGGGTGGACCAGCACCCGCCCGCGTCCCACTGCCGCGAGCATGCCGACGTCGGCGGCGTCCAGGCGCCGCCCGGCCTCCAGGACGGTCTGTCCCACGCGGACGTCCTCGCCGGCGGCCCGCAGGTGGTCTCCAGCACGCGGGGCGACCCGCAAGCGGATGCGCCCGTCGTCTTCGTCGGCGAGCTCGACGGGGACGACCGCGTCGGCCCCCGGCGGCACCGGGGCGCCGGTCATGATCCGCACGGCCTGGCCCGGCCCGGCCTCGACCAGCTCGCTGGCGCCGGCGGCCACCTCGCCGACGACCCGCAGCTCGGCGCCGGCCGCCAGTCCTCCCGCCCGCACCGCGTAGCCGTCCATGGCCGAGTTGTCGAAGGCGGGCACGTCGGCGGGCGCGGCCACGCTGTCCACGAGCACGCAGCCGTGGGCCTCCAGCAGGCCGACCTCGATCGGCTCCAAGGGGCTGATGCGGGCCAGCACCTCCCGCCGGTAGCCCTCCAGGGGCTCCAGCTCGCCCGGGTCGACGTGGTGGTGGCCTGCCGGTCTGGCGTCCTTGCCGTCGCGGGTGGTGGCCATGTCTACAGCGCCTTGACGAAGTCGCGCAGGAACTCGCGGAAGCCCGGCCCGAGGTCGGGACTGGCGGCGGCGAGCTCGACGGTGGCCCGCAGGTACTCCTCCTTGCTGCCGACGTCGTAGCGCACGCCGGCGAAGCGCACGGCGCGGATGGGCTCCTCCCGGCATTGTGCACGCATCGCGTCGGTCAGCTGGATCTCGCCGCCGCGACCAGGCCGGGTCTGTTCGATGTGGTGGAAGATGTCCGGGGTCAACACGTAGCGGCCGATGATGCACAGGTGGCTCGGCGCGTTGGCGCGGCCGGGTTTCTCCACCATGTCGGTGACCCGGTAGACGTCGGGCTCGTCGGGGTCGGGCTCGGCGGCAACCACCCCGTACCTGGCCAGGTCGTCGTCGCCGAACTCCATCACCGCCACCACGCTGCGGCCGTCGCGGTGGCAGATGTCGATCATGCGGGCCAGCAGCCGCTCACGCTCGCCGATGATGTCGTCGCCGAGCAGGACCGCGAAGGGCTGGTCGCCGACGTGCAGGCGGGCGCAGCCCACGGCGTGGCCCAGCCCCAGCGGCTGGCCCTGGCGGACGTAGTGCACGCTGGCCAGTCGGCTGACGGCCTGCACCTGCGCCAGCAGACCTTCCTTGCCGGCGGCAGCCAGTTGGCGCTCGAGTTCGGCGGCGCGGTCGAAGTGGTCCTCCAGGGCCCGCTTGCCCCGGCCGGTGACGAGCAGGATGTCGTGCAGGCCGGCGGTGACGGCCTCCTCGACGACGTACTGGATGGCCGGCTTGTCGACGACCGGCAGCATCTCCTTGGGTTGGGCTTTGGTCGCCGGAAGGAAGCGCGTTCCCAGGCCCGCGGCGGGGATCACCGCCTTGCGCGCTCGCACCAGCTGGTCCTTTCTCGCCCGACGGGTGTCGCCGGACCGGCGCCGATCCCGGCGCCCATCACCGACATCAGGCGCCTCGCCGGCATCAGTCGCCCAACCTCGACGCTACCAGTCGCCACGACCGCATCGGCCTGCCCTGCGCCGGGCTCATTCGGCGGCGCGGGTGTCGCGAGGCCCGGCGACCCGGGCCCCCACCACACGGTTGCGGCCCTGGCGCTTCGCCGAGTACATGGCCGCGTCGGCGTTGCGCACCAGCCCGGCCACGGTGCGTCCGTGGCGTGGGAACTCGGCCACCCCGGCGCTGCAGCTGACCGCCAGGGAGGTGGTGACGCTGTGGGAGACCGTCACCGGGGAGCCGACCACCGCCAGGCGGATGCGCTCGGCGGTCGACAGGGCACCGTCCAGGTCCGTGCCGGGCAGCAGGACGACGAACTCCTCGCCCCCGTAGCGCGCCACGACATCGGGCACCCGGGTGGAGTCGCGGATGCGCCGGGCGAGCTCCACGAGCACCTCGTCGCCGACCTGGTGGCCGTAGCGGTCGTTGATGGGCTTGAAGTGGTCGATGTCGATGATGGCCAGCGACAGCGGTCGCTGGAAGCGGGTTGCACTCTCGAGTTCGCGGTCGGCCTGCAGCTGGAAGTAGCGGAAGTTCCACAGTCCCGTCAGCGGGTCGGTGACCGACAGACGCTGAGCCTCGCGGTGGAGCATGACGTTCTCGGTCGCCACCGACGCCTGGACGGCGAAGGTCCCCAGGGTGTCCAGGTCGTCCTTGCTGAAAGGACGGCCCGCATCGTCGCGCAGCAGCGACAGCACACCGATGACCTGGCCGCGACCCAGCATGGGGACCGCCAGCTGGTGGACGGCGACCGGCTCGCCGGGTGCCGCCTCCGGGGCCCCGTCGGCGTCGGCGGGCAGTCGTAGCGGGCCGGCGGTGCTGGCGACGTGACCGGCGATGCCCTCGCCGGCGCGCAGCCGCGGCGGCCGGTCCCCGATCCCGCGACCCACCTTGACGTAGAGGGCGTCGCGCTCCGGGGTGTACAGCAGCAGCGCCGCCCGCTCGGCGCCCAACGCGTCCATGGCCGTCTCGACGACCACCGACAGCGTGCGGTTGAGGTCCAGGCTGCTGGACAGCGTCTGGCCCAGCCGCGACAGCGACCGGCGCAGCTCGTCGCGGCTGCGCCGCAGCTCGGCCAGCCGGGTGGCCAGTTCGGCGCTCATGGTGTTCAGCGCCGTGGCCAGGTCGGCGAGCTCCCGCCCGCCGGTCGGCTGCAGCGACCGGCTGAGGTCGCCGCCGGCGACCGCCCGAGCGACGTCAGCGGCGCGGCGCACCGGGGCCACCACCGTGCCCGCCAGGAACCAGCCGATGGCGCCCACCACGAGCACCG
>DASZOD010000095.1:0-2496 GCA_035550935.1 Egibacteraceae bacterium
CCCCCCCCCCCCCCCCCCCCCCCCCCCCCGCCACTGCGCTCACTACACTGCCCAGCGATGGCACCAGCGACCGGGCCGCCTGCGGCGTTCGAGCCCGCCGCCGTGGACCTGCGCGACTACGTCGCCTTCGACCTGGACGCCGCCGCCATCCGACGGGTGTTCGCCACCGACGTCGTGGCCGTCGACCTGGTGTGCCTTGAGCCGGGCCAGCAGGTGCGGGCGCGGACCTTCCCGACCGCCGACGCCATCTACACCGTGGTCGGGGGCGTCGCCTGGGTCGTGACCGACGAGGCACAGGTGACGCTGCGTCCGCTGCAGGCGGTCATGATCCCCGCCGGGGTGGCGCACGGCCTGCGCAACGACTCCCCGGACCCGCTCATCCTCCAGGTCGTCATCAGCCCGCCCGACGACGCGCCCGCAGCGGTCCCCGGACCGGCCCGGCCCTCCTCCGGGCAGCTCGGGGCCCGGCGGGCCGCCGGGCTGCTGGACCGTCTCCGGCGGGTGCTGGGAGGCTGAGGCCTGCCCCGGCCCTTCCTGAGGCTGGTAGCCGACGGCCGCTACACTGACCGACGCGCCGGGGGAGCTCCCAGGAGCTGAGAGTGCGCCAGCGGGCGCAGACCCCACGAACCTGAACCGGTTAGCACCGGCGGAGGGAGCGCGTCATGGTCACCGGGTCGCTGGCTGCCGCCACGCTCGTCGCCGTCCTGGCCGTCTACGTCTGGGTGGGGCTGCGCGCCCGGACCAGAGGCGCCGGCGGCGACGTCGAGGACTACGTCGTCGCCCGCAACAGCCAGTCGGCCCGGATGCTGGGGCTGTCGTTTCTCGCCTCGGGGATGGGCGCCTGGGTGCTGTTCGCCCCACCCGAGGTGGGCGCCACGGTGGGCGCGGCGGCCATCGTCGGCTACGCCCTGGGCGCGGCCGCGCCGCTGGCGGCGTTCGCGCTGCTGGGGCGGCGCATGCGGGCGGTGGTCCCCGCCGGACACGCCCTGACCGAGTGGGTGCGGCTGCGCTTCGGTCGGGCCTTCCACGGCTGGATCGTCGGCGTGTCCATCTCCTACATGCTGATCTTCGTCACCGCCGAGCTGACCGCCATCGGCGGCGCCGCCGCGCTCCTGTCCGACCTGCCGCCGAGGCTGGTCATCGCCGCGGTGGCGGCAGCCACCCTGGCCTACACCGCCTACGGGGGGCTGCGGGCGACCCTCTGGACCGACCGGCTGCAGGGATGGTCCATCCTCGCGCTGCTCACCGCGGCCGTCGTGGCCATCCTGACCCAGCAGCCCGACGCCGTCGGCCCGCGGGTCGCCGGCCTGCGTCTGGTCAGCGGCGGGGGTCTGCAGGTGGCGCTGACGCTGATCATCGCCGTCACCGTGGCGAACCTGTTCCATCAGGGCTACTGGCAGCGGGTGTGGGCCGCCCGCGACGCCCGGGCCCTCAACCGCGGAGCGGCGTTGGGGGCCATCACCACCATGCCGGTCGTTGCCGTGTGCGGGCTACTGGGCCTGGTCGCCGCCGAGTCCGGCGTCATCCTCGGCGACCCGCCGGTGCCCTTCTTCGCGCTGCTGGCCGGCGTGCCGACGTGGCTGACGGCCGTCGTGTTCGTGCTGGCGCTGTCCCTGGTGGCCTCGTCGGTCGACACCCTGGAGAACGGGCTGGCGGCCCTGGTCGCCGCCGAGCGGCCGCCCACCGGCCTGCGCGGCGCCCGGTGGGCGACGGTGGCGCTCATGGTCCCCGCCGTGGCCGTGGCCGTGCAGGGCCACTCGGTGCTGCGGCTGTTCCTCGTCGCCGACGTGCTGTGCGCCGGCGCGGTGGTGCCCGCGCTGTTGTCGCTGTGGCGGCGAGCCACCGCGGCCGGCGCGCTGGCCGGTGCGGTTGCGGGCCTGGCCGGGGCGGTGGCGCCCGGCTGGCTCGCCACCGGATCCCTGGCCCAGGGCGTGCTGCTGGCGACCTTCCCCGGCGCCGTGCCGACCCTGCCACCGTTCCTGGGGGCACTGCTGGCCTCGGCGCTGGTGGCGGTCGGCGTGTCGCTGGCCGCCGGGCGGGCCACCGACCTGGAGGCGCTGGCCGCACGGGTGCCCATCCTGGGCCGGCGAGCCGCCCGGTGACCGCAGCCGCCGCCGCTCTGGTCGCGGCCAACGAGCCGCTGTGGGCGCGCATCACCGGCCACCCGTTCGTGCTCGCCGCCGGCGACGGGACGCTGCCCCCGGCGGCCTTCGACCGCTGGCTGGTCGCCGACCACTACTTCGTGGTGGGCTTCCGCCGCTTCCTGGCCCGCCTGCTGGAGACCGCCCCCGACGAGGACGCCCGCGACCTGCTGGCCGGCGGGCTGGCCGCGCTCACGCCCGAGCTGCAGCTGTTCCGCCGCGCGGCGGCCGAGCGAGCCCTGGACCTCGACGCCGAGCCGGGCCCGACCACCCTGGGCTACACCGCCTTCGTCCAGGCCGCTCCGGCTGACGGCTTCCCGGTCGGCCTGACGGTCCTGTACGGGGCCGAACGTGC
>DASZOD010000096.1:0-13083 GCA_035550935.1 Egibacteraceae bacterium
GCGCCCTTCTGTAGCCAGCGCCCGGATCGAGTGCAGCGTGCGCGGCGTCTCTGTCGCGAACGCTGCAACGGACGGCACAGGACGGCACGAGATGGTGCGACGGGCCGGCCGATCAGGCGGCGTCAGGGCCCGGGTTCCACGGTCCGCACGTGCACCCACGCGGCGCCGTCCCACTCGTAGACGGCCGAGGGCTGGGCGGCCACGGGTCGGTGCGCCAGCTCGCAGGTCGCGGTGATGCGCCCGGGCTCGATGGCGGCCCCGCTGCCGCCGTAGGTGTGCGAGCCGCTCCAGCAGCCCCCGTGGGCCGGCTGCCGGGCGTAGCCGCGCCCGTCGTGGCCCCAGATCGACAGGCTCTGGCCCTGGACCCCGACGGCCTGCACGGTGACGATCTCCCTGGTCCGGTCGAAGGTGAAGTCGCGCACGAAGAAGCCGTCGATGCGGTCGGCGAAGCCGCCCTGGTCGACGAACACCACCCGGTAGGCGACGCCGTCCCAGGCGGCCACGTCGATGCGGGTGGCGCCTCCTGTGATCGAGGCGAACACCACCTCGTTGCTGCCGTCGCCGTCCACGTCGGCCTGCACGGACCTGGCCTGCTCGCCGGGCGGCTGATAGCCGGCCGCGAAGGCGGCGGCGTCGCTGTCGGTCGGTTCCCGTTCGGCGGGGCTGGCGGGGGACGGGCTCGGCTCGACGCTGGGCGTGGCCGGCGGCGTGGTCGGCGGCGTGGTCGGCGAGGGCTCCTCCGACGGCGACCCGGCCTGAGGGGAGGGCGCGGGGTCAGGTCGCTGTGCGCGGCCGCTGGCCAGCACGAGCATCAGGATCAGCAGCAGCAGCACCAGGGCCGCGGCCGCCGCCGCGATGACGGTGCCGCTGGGACCGCCTGGACCGCCTGGTGGTCCGGGCCCGGCCACCGGCGTCGTCGGCGCGTCAGACACCGACATCGTCCGCGTGCCGCTGGCGCGCGAGCGCCTCGGGCGCGTTCCCGCCCATGGGCGAGGATGGTAGCCGGCGGTGTAGGCCCCGGGCGCGCGGTGCGCGAAGATGGCGGCATGACCGCCGCCGACCGCTCGGAGCTCGCCGCCCTGCCGCGCATCGACGCCCTCGTCGATGCCTCCGCCGACCTGGTCGCCCGCTACGGGCGGCCGGCGACGACCGCGGCGCTGCGGCGGGCGGTCGAGGCCGCCCGGGCCGCACTGCTGGCCGGCCGGCCCGGCGTCCCGGGGCCCGACGACCTCGCCGCCGCCGCCGCCGCGGAGCTGGCGGCCCGCCGGCCCGGGCCACCCCGCCCGGTGATCAACGCCGCCGGCGTGGTGGTCCACACCAACCTGGGCCGCGCGCCGCTGTCGCAGGCGGCCCGCCAGGCGATGCTGGACGCCGCCGGCTACTGCGACCTCGAGTACGACCTGGCCGGCGGGGTCCGGGGATCGCGCGGCGCGCGGCTGGACCCGCTGCTGGCCGAGGCCACCGGCGCGCAGGCGGGGACGGCGGTCAACAACGCCGCGGCCGCGCTCGTCCTCGTCTTGACGGCGCTGGCTGGCGGCCGCGACGTGCTCGTCAGCCGCGGCGAGCTGGTGGAGATCGGCGGCTCGTTCCGCCTGCCCGAGATCATGGCCGCGTCGGGCGCCCGCCTCGTCGAGGTCGGCACGACCAACAGGACCCGGGCCAGCGACTACGCCCCGGGCGGCCCCGGCGCTGACGTGGCGTTGATCCTCAAGGTCCACCCGTCCAACTACCGCATCACCGGCTTCACCGCCGAGCCCACCGTCGCCGAGCTGGCCGCGGTGGCCCGCGCCCGGGAGGTCCCGCTCGTCCATGACGTCGGCTCGGGACTGCTCGGGCACCGGCCCGAGCCCTGGCTGCACGACGAGCCCACCGTCCGGGTCTCCCTGGAGGCCGGCGCCGACCTCGTGCTGTGCAGCGGCGACAAGCTGCTGGGCGGCCCCCAGGCCGGGCTGCTGGTGGGGCGCTCCGACCTCGTCGCGCTGTGCCGCCGCCACCCGCTGGCGCGGGCCCTGCGGCTGGACAAGCTGCGCGTCGCCGCGCTGGTCGCCACCCTGGAGTCCCACCTGCGCGACGCCCTCGACGAGCTGCCGATCTGGGCCATGCTGCACGACGACCCCGCGCAGCTGCGCCGGCGCGCGGAGGCGCTGGCCGCCGCCGTCGGCGGCGAGGTGGTCGACGGCGCCACCCTCATCGGCGGCGGCGCCGTGCCCGGCCACGACCTGCCCAGCCCGCTGGTGCGGCTGCGCTGCCCGTCGCCGGACGCCGTCGCCCGCCGGCTGCGCCAGGGCCACCCGCCGGTCGTCGCCCGCGTCGACGACGCCGCCGTGTGGTTCGACCTGCGCACCGTCGACCGCGCCGACGACAGCGTGCTCGTGCGGTGCCTGGCGGACGCCCTGGGACCCCAGGAGGCCAGGCAGCACCCCCAGTAGGCTGGTCGCTGCATGCACGTCATCTGCACCGCCGGCCACGTCGACCACGGCAAGTCCACCCTGGTCAAGGCGCTGACCGGCATGGAGCCCGACCGCTTCGCCGAGGAGCAGCGCCGGGGCCTGACCATCGACCTGGGCTTCGCCTGGGCGCGCCTGGGCGACCCGCCGCGCACGGTGGCGTTCGTGGACCTGCCCGGCCACGAGCGCTTCGTCGGCAACATGCTCGCCGGTGCCGGAGCGGTCGACCTGGCGCTGTTCGTCGTCGCCGCCGACGAAGGCTGGATGCCCCAGAGCCAGGAGCATCTGGAGATCCTCGACCTGCTCGGCGTCTCACGGGGTCTGGTCGCCGTCACCAAAGCCGACGCGGTCGACGCCGAGACGGTAGACCTGGCCACCGAGCTGGTGCGCGAGCAGCTTGCCGGCAGCGCTTTCGCCGACGTCGACGTGGTCGCTGTCAGCGCGCTGACCGGCCAGGGCCTGCACCGCCTCGTCGAGCGGCTGCTGGCCGTGCTCGACGGGGCCCCGGCGCCGGCCGACCGGGGCCGGCCCCGGCTGTGGGTGGACCGCTGCTTCTCGGTGCGCGGCGCCGGCACGGTCGTCACCGGGACGCTGGCCGGCGGGCGGCTGCGGGTCGGCGACGAGGTGACCGCGCTGCCCGGCGGGCGGACGGCTCGGGTGCGTGGGCTGCAGACGCTCAAGGCGGCCGTCGACGAGGTCGCCCCCGGCAGCCGCACGGCGGTCAACCTGTCGGGGGTGGACCGCGACGAGGTCGCCCGCGGCGACGCGCTCGGGCTGCCCGGCCAGTGGCTGGCGACCGACGCGCTCGACGCGTGGGTGCGGGCGCTGCCGGGGCGAGCCGTCGGCCGCAGAGGCGCCTGGCACCTGCACGTCGGTTCCTGCGAGCGGCTGGCGACCGTCTGGCCGCTGCTGGGACGGGCGATCCGCGACAGCGGCCCGGTGCGCATCGAGCTGGAGCAGCCGGTCGCCCTGGTGGCCGGCGACCGCTTCGTGCTGCGCGAGGCGGGCCGCCAGGCGACCGTCGGCGGCGGCGTCGTGCTCGACCCCGAGCCCCCCGCCCGTGCCCGCGGAGGGCCGGCGCGGGCGGCACGGGCTCAAGCGCTGCAGCGGCGGGTGGAGGCACTGGCCGCCGAGGACCGGCCCGAGCTGCTGGCCCTGCACGTGGGCGAACGCGGCGCGGCCGACGCCGCCCGCGCCGCCGCGGCCGTGGGTCTGACCCTGCAGCAGGCCCGGGCGGCGGCCCGCGCCCAGCAGCTGCTGACGCTGAGCGGGGCCTGGGCCCATCGACAGGCGGCCGCGCGTTGGTCGGCGGCGGTCACCGAGGCGCTGGCCACCTACCACGCCGCCCACCCGGTCGACCGCGTCGCGCCCAAGGACGTGGCGGTGCGCGCCGTGGTCGCCGCCGGCTGCCCGACCCAGCTCGTCCCGGCGCTGCTGGACGCTCTGGTGGCCGACGGCCGGGTGGTCGCCGAAGGCCCTGGCCTGCGCACCTCCGACCATGCCGTCCGGCTGGACCCGCAGCAGACCGCCGCCCGCGACGCGCTGCTGGCCGCGCTGTCGACCGAGCCGTTCGCCCCCCCTGGCCTGGCCGAGGCCGCCCACGCGGCCGGGGCGTCACCGGCCCTGGTGCGCGAGCTGGAGGCCGCCGGCGCCCTGGTACGGCTCGGTGCCGACCTGGCCGTCGTCGCCGACGCGCTCGACCGCGCCGTCGAACGCCTGCACGCCGCCTACGACACCGAGGGGCCGCTGACCGCCGCCCGGGCCAAGGAGGTGCTGGGCACCAGCCGCAAGTACGCCCTGCCGCTGCTGGAAGAACTCGACCGCCGCGGCCGCACCCGCCGCCGCGGCGACGTCCGGGAGGTCATCGGCTGACGCCGGCCGCCGCGCGAGCGCGACGTGGGGTTCCCAGGAGGCAAGCAGCGCAGGCGGCCCAGGAACTTCTCGCCGGAGCGTCGTTGCGGGCGGCCTATCGCCGTTGCTGCCCGACACTGCCCGCGTGACCGATGGGTGTTGCCGTAGCCAACATCAGCACGATCACGGTCAGCGGGAATCCCGTAGACGGACTCCAGCGGTAAAAGCGGAGCGACGCGAAGGCCTCGAATTGGTTTAAGGAACAGCGACAAGTGCCAGGCGCCCCAAACCAGCGGGGTGACCAGGCTGGCCGCCAGCGCGCTGCAGCGGAGCCCGCACCCGGTCAGAAGGCAGCCGCGCCAGCCGATCTCCTCCGGTAGCGGGCCGATGATCCGCCTCTCCGCAGACCTCGAGCGCAGGGTCTCCGGCTAGAGCGCGGCCGTCTTCGGACGGGCCGGTTTGGTGTTGCATGGGGGAAGCGACCCGGGGATGATCGGACAACCGTGGTGTGCAGGAGGCGCGCAAGCGATGGCGGGCAGGCGACGACCGGCGACGGCGACGTGGTTTGGGGAGCACAGCGGTCTGGCGCTGTTCGGGGTCGGCTGTGTGCTGGTCTTGGCCGCCGTCGTCACCCCGGACCGAGGAGCTGCGACGACCGCGGCGATTCTGTTCATCGGCGGCGGCATGGTGTTGGTCGGGGCGCTCCTCCCGCGCCTGGCCGGCACCATCAGGATTACCCCAGCGAGCATCGAGATGGCGCTGGCTGAGCGTTTGGATGCCACCCGCCGAGAAGCCGAGGTGCGCACGCCAGGTCACCAGGAAGAGGCCATCGGTCGTGCCTTCGAAGCGCTCCTGCCGCGACTGCGCGCGGCCGGTGTCGTCGTCGCGGCGGACGACGATGCGCCTGTCACTGCGGGTGACGGCCCGTCCCACCTACCGGACGCCCCGCCTCAACCCGCTGCGGCTCACCCGTCCGCGTCCGAGCCGCGGTCGACGAGAGCCATGCGAGCATGGCCCCGCTTGGGTTGGGCGGCGGCAGGCATCGGCGTTGCGACGCTCGTGCTGGTCGCCCTCATGCCGCTCGACCTGCTGGTCCCGGACGGAGGTTTGCCGGAGCCGCCACCTGAGGCCACGGACGGGGTCTTGGTCGAGCCGCCACCGGAGCCCTCGCGGGGCGTGGACACGACGGTCGTAGTGGCAGTCGTCGCGCTGGCCGCTGCGGTGGCGGCAGCTGCCTGGGTTGCCTGGCGTCCGGTCCGGTCCCGCCTGGCTCACGCTTCTCAGAAGGCGGTGACACCCCCCTTCCTTGAGCCACCGCGAGTGTTCGCGCGGCGGATCGTCGACGGGCTTGCCACCGAAGTCCATGACCTTGAGGGCCCAGAGCCCGGGTGAGTCAGTGAGTCGCCTTCGGGCCTTCCTGCGTGCCTGGCATGTCGCGCGGACGCCTCCAACCGGCGTCGTGGAGAAGATCACCGACCGACTCAACAGGTCCGGTGGATCAGGGCGAACGCGTCGTCCTGTCGTCCGCCAGGAAGGCCTCTTCACGCAGAGGTTCGACGCGGCCTTGTGCGGTTCGACCATCCCGCAGGGTCAAGCGCCGGGTGACGAGGTGTCCCCGCGAGCGTGACGGGCAGACTGCAGAGTTAGCGGCCCGAGTCGGAGCGGTCAGCGACAATCTTCGCCCACGGCTTACCCGCCACGGCGAGGCGACCATCCTGTGCAATGCGGTCCGGTCGCATCGGTCCCCAGCTCGGCCCAGCTCCTCAACGCGAGCCCATTGGTGCAGGACTCTGCGGCGGCTGCGTCCCGCCCCCGTGCACTCTCTAAGGAAGCCGTATGGACCAGCCGGTCAGAAGGTTCAGGGACCTGGGGCGCGGCGACACCTGGATCGCCGGCGGCAAAGGCGCCAACCTCGGTGAGATGGTCAACGCTGGTCTGCCCATCCCGCCCGGGTTCGTGGTGGCCGCCGATGCCTACCTGGCCGCGATGGAACGCGCCGGGGTTCGCGACCGCCTCGCCGAGTTGCATCGCACCGCGGACCCCGAAGACCAGGAGTCCCTCGAGCAGCTGGCGGCGGAAGCCGATGAGCTCATCCACAAGGCCGGCATCTCCAACGACCTGCGCACCGCGATCCTGTCTGCCTACGACGAGCTCGGCGGTGGCCGCGTCGCGGTGCGTTCGTCGGCGACCGGCGAGGACACCCAGGAGACCTCGTTTGCCGGCGTCAACGAGACCTTCACCAACGTCTCGGGCGCGGACGAGCTGCTTGCTCGGATCGTCGGGTGCTGGGCGTCCCTCCACGGCGGACGAGCGGTCGCCTACCGCGCACGCCGTGGGGTAGACCACGAGCCGGCCATCGCCGTCGTCGTTCAGCGGATGGTCGACGCGGAGCGCTCCGGGGTGATCTTCTCGGTCGACCCCCAGGGCGACGAGACCAAGATGGTGATCGAGGCGGCGTTCGGGCTGGGCGAGCTGGCGGTCAGCGGGGAGGTCGAGCCCGACACCTACGTGCTCGCGCGCGAGGGACCGCAGGTGCTGGACGCCCTGGTCGGTACCCAGCAGGTGAAGCTGGTTCGTGACGACAGCGGCGGCAGCCGACGGGTGGAGCTGTCCGCGGAGGAGGGTGGCAAGCGGGTACTCAACGATGAGGAGGCGGCACAGGTGGCCCAGATGGGGCTCCACGTCGAGGAGCACTTCGGCTCGCCGCAGGACATCGAATGGGCCATGGACAACGGCGAGGTCTTCCTCCTCCAGTCGCGTCCCATCACCGGGCTCCGCCGCCAGGAAGAGTCGGGACGGGAGCACGACGAAGACGGGCGGCTGGCTGATGCGGAGGTGCTGGTGGAGGGAGTGGGCGCCTCCTCAGGGTTCGCGTGCGGCCGCGTGAAGATCCTGGAATCGCCACAGCAGGGCGATCGCTTCGCGCCGGGCGACGTTCTCGTCACGACCATGACCGCACCCGACTGGCTTCCGATCATGAGCCGCTCGGCGGCGTTCGTCACCGACAGCGGGGGCATGACCAGCCACGCCGCGATCGTGGCCCGCGAGATGGGGCTGGCTTGCGTCGTGGGCACCGGCAACGCGACGTCACGTCTGCGCGACGGGCAGAAGATCACCGTCGACGGCAAGGCCGGGGTGGTCTACGCAGGGGATGTGAGCGGGGCGCTCGACGAGCGCCGCGAGCAACGGGTCGAGGCGCGTGACCGACAGGTCGGCAGTGCCCCGGTGACGCCCCTGGCGACAGACCTCTACGTCAACCTGGCCATCGCGCGCCGCGCCGAGGAGGTCGCCGCCCTGCCCGTGGACGGGGTCGGCCTCCTGCGGGCCGAGTTCCTCATCGTCGACGCCCTCGACGGTGAGCATCCCAAGCACGTCCTCGCCAGCGGGCGGCGAGGGGAGGCCATCGAGCGGTTGAAGGACAACCTGCTGAAGATCACGCGTCCCTTCCATCCCCGGCCGGTCATCTACCGCATGATGGATTTCAAGGCGAACGAGTTCCGCCGCCTGAGGGGTGGCGAGGAGCATGAGCCGCAGGAAGCCAACCCTATGCTCGGCTACCGCGGTTGCTACCGCTACGTCAAGGATCCCGAGGTCTCCGGCTTCGAGCTGGAGGCTCTGGCGCGGGTCCGGGAGGAGACCGACAACCTGCACCTCATGATCTCGTTCGTGCGCACGGCGTGGGAGCTCGAGCGCTGCCTCGAAGTGATCCAGGAAAGCCCGCTGGGGGATGACCGTGACCTGAAGAAGTGGGTGATGGCAGAGGTCCCCTCGGTCGTCTACCGCATCCCGGAGTACGCGGCGCTGGGGATCGACGGGGCGTCGATCGGTTCCAACGACCTCACCCAGCTCATGCTCGGCGTCGACCGCGACAGCGAGCAGCTCGCCGAGCTGTTCGACGAGATGGACGACGCGGTGCTGTGGGCGATCGAGCGGATCATCCGCGCCTGCCACGAGGCGGGCATCGCCTCCTCGCTGTGCGGGCAGGCCCCCTCGAACCGGCCCGGGTTCGCCGAGCATCTGGTCCGCTTCGGCATCACGTCCATCTCGGTGAACGCGGACGCCGTCGAGGACGCGCGGCGGGCGATCGCCAACGCTGAGCGCAATGTCTTGGTGGAGCAGGCGCGGTCCGCAAGCCCGGCGGGTGACTGACACTTCGGGGGACAGGTGGGCGCTCGATCCGGCCAGCCTCACGTGGTCGCGGTGACCCGGGGAGGCGCGACGCTTTCGGAGGGCCAGGTCGGTGCCGGCGACGATCCAGGCAATCCCGAAGGGAGGAACATCCACCAGCCCCAACCTTCGGTGTCGGCGAACACCAGCGAGATGCGCCTAGGAGCAGGCGGCCGATCACCGCGCTGACACTCGCACACCGCGCATGACGGCCAGCGCGGTGACTGCCGACAGTGGCCAGGCATGGAGCACGAGGACGTGAGCAAGCTCGGCCGCGACGGCAACGTCGCCCAGCGCCACGCCCGCTAGCCCGGCGCCCCGTTGACGCGAGCGGTCGCAGGCCCACCTCACCAAGGCGACCATCGCCCCGACCACCGCCCCGGCAACCCGAACGACACCGACGACTCCGGTAAGCGGACCGAACCCCAGAGCGGCTGCTGCCGCCAGCGTCGCGGCCAGTGTCGCGGTGACCGCCACGGCGTGGTGGAGTCGGTCGGGGCCGAGACCGCCTGCAGGCCATGACGAGCTGGCCCCCGACCGCTTGGCAGGGAGACCGGCCAGGCCTACGAGGGTCCGCCAACCATCGGAGATCCGGGATACCCGAAGGTTGGCCGACCATCGCGGAGCCGGGGATCCCGAACGTTGCATGAGGCCTCGCACGAGGTCCACGGCAGTGGCATTCACCCGCTTGAGCTCACACAGAGTGACGTCGATCGAGTCACACGATGTGACTCCTACGGCGGTTATGCCGTAGGTGGTCGCTTGCCATGTGCTGACGATCAACGGGTCTTGGGTGACCTCGCCGCAATGACCCGGCGTCGTCTGACCCAGTGGGTGATCGCAAGCCAGCCGAAGAGAGCATAGGCGACGGGCGGCCCGATCACCGCCCCCAGTCGCGCGACTGCCAGGCCTCGGTGCTGCACCACGACGGGCTCGACGTCGTTTCCGAGAAGCCGGCACTCGTACGACGGCGGCCAGAGGTCTGTTTCGGTGGTGTAGGCGCCGTAGCCGACGCGCTCCTCAAGATCGTCAAAACATAGATCCTCGGCATACTGGGCCACGGCGAATAGGGCGGTGCCCCACAGTACAACACCCGCCAACGCCATTAGGACGAGGAATGCCGTCGTCTGCAGGGCGCCCTTCCCAGTCACGATGCGGACCCTATGTCCCATGCGGATACGTGAAGGCAAAGCTCTGTTCGGTGTCGCCCGACTCCCGCAACACGAGCACGCCGTCGATGCGTACCTCCAGCGTCCAGTTGGCAGCCGCGCCACAGCTGTTGAAGACGTCGACCGCTACCTGATAGGTTCCCACATCCGGCGTGGCCGTGTCCGGCCAGAAGACGTTCTCGACACCCCCCGGCGTTGTGTCACTGTCACAGACGAACACGTTGTCGTCGCGGTCGAGCTCGCCACCCGTAGCTGACGGCCCCCGGTTTCCGTACCAGATGGCGTTGCCATTCGGCTCGAACACGAAAAGGTCGAGATCGTTGTCGTTATCCCAGATAAGTGTCGCCTGGATCGCCCCGCTGCCCACGACGAGATCCGAGCCGTCGCAGTCCTGGTCAATGCCGTCGTTGGGGATGTCGACCGCGCCCGGGTTGATCGCCGGGTCGAAGGGATCGCAGTCGACGGTGTCGTCCCACCCGTCGCGGTCAGAGTCGACCGTGCAACGGAAGGCTCGCTCGTTCACCGGCTGATCGCCGTCTGGCGGCCAATGCCAGGTGAAGCACGTGGGCAGGGTAATGCCCGGAAGGGTTTCGCCTGCTGTGCGCAGGATGAAGCCACCATCTTGGGGCGCGAACGTCAGCCCGGTGCAGTTCTGGTGTCCGATCACCCCGCACGTGAAGTCGCTTGCTCGGTCCAGCCGCTGTGCACGCAGCGCGAAGTCACCAGTGTCGGGATCACCACGACCGGCCTCGACGGTGAAGAAGTAGTCCACCGCTTGGCCGTCGGCAAGACCATCGTCCATGCGCTCAGGCCGCACTACGCCGATGCTGAGATCCTCTGTGCCGCACTCGTCGCTCACGTCGGTGTCGAAGTACGGCCACGCGTCGTCCGGGATGTTCGTGGTCCACAGTACGCCGTCCTCGCGATACGCGTAGAACACGTCACTCCATCGTGTGAAGGGCAGCGAGAAGCAGTACGGCCGGGTGCCGACGATGCCGCCGTCGCCGAATACCTTGAAGTCGTGTTCATATGCCTTGTTCGGATCGGAGAAGCCGTCGAGCACGCCGTCGAACCACACCACGTCGTGGGTGAACTCCACCCGGTGCTTCGTCTCGTCGAACCACCAGCGACGGTTGATATCGATCTCGAACTCGCTCGTGTCCAGCTGCCCGAACGAGGGCCAGAACACCCGGCGATCGTCCACGACCGCAGCCGCTGCGTCGGGCTCAGCCGCCTGCGACTGCACGGCCTCACGCGGAGGATGGTGCAGCCACTGTGGCATCTCGCCGTCCTTGGCCCGGTTGGACGGGTCGGAACGGCGCGCCACAGCCGCCGCCGTGGCCTCCTGCGGAGTCTCCTCAAAGCCAGCGCGACCGGGTAGATTGTAACTGGCAGCCACCAGGTTCCCGAACGCCGCGAGAGCTGCGTCTTCGACCGGCTGGGCGAGGCGCAGGTAGGTGATCAACGGCTCCCCTGAGTCGAGCGACGCCCGGTAGGTGGCGAGCTGCTGGTCGAGCGCCAGGCCCCGTCCGTAGAAGCCGCCGGTCACCGCCGTCGGCCCGGGCAGGACCTCGAGGCTCTCGGCGTCGGCCATTTCGAAGATCCGCTCTGGGACCTCCCGCGGCGCATCCAACTCGTCGGTGTGACGGAACTCGATGACGGTGACGCCGCTGGTGAGCAGCGCCGGCTCAAGGTCGGTCAACGGCGTTGGTGCGGCCAACTCGACGAGCAACGACGGGCCTTCGGCTTCAAGGTCGTTCTCCACTGCGAGGAACTGCGGCTCGCTCGCCGCGTCATTGCCGTCGACGTCAACGACCATGGCCGTCACCTGCACCCCGCCGTTGGGGAGCGTCCCCGAGTCGACCGTGATCGTCTCGGTAAAGTTCGCAGCCGCTGGGTCAAAGATCCGGTGGGCGACGAGCGCGTCGTTGACGTACAGGCCTACGAAGGAGATCCCCTTGCCGGCCGCCGCATCAACGACGACGTCGAAAGTGTCCCGCGCTGGCCCTTCCCCCTGCGGGGCCGCCGACACTCTGAGAGAGGCGGTCTTCTCGGCGGCGACCTCCTCGCAGGCGTTGGTTGCCTCGGTTTCGCAGTAGTCGACGCCCTGACCGCCATTGGCATTGTCTGCGTCGAGGCCGCCGACCAGTCGATCGTCACCGCGCTCGCCGTCGAGACTGTCCGAGCCTGTGCCTCCACCGAGGAGGTCGTCACCGCGACGGCCCGCGAGGATGTCGTCGCCCACGGTGCCGTACTCGACGTCGACGCCGGTGCCACCGTCGAGGGCGTCGTCGTCCGGCCCACCGATCAGCAGGTCGTCGCCGTTCTCGCCAAGGAGACTATCGCCGCCGTAACCACCCAGCAGAGTGTCATCACCGTTGCCGCCACATACCACGTCATTGCCGGCCTGGCCGATCAAGAGGTCGTCGCCCTGCAGCCCGGTAATGACATCGTCGCCCGGCGTGCCGACCAGAACGTCGTTGCCCGATGTCCCCAGAATGGTGACCAGCAAGCCGCCGCATGTCTCGTTCTCGGCACCGGCGGTGCTGATCGTCGGCATTCCGGCCAACAGTGTGGCCACAGTCAGCGCCACGAGCAACCGTCGCAAGACAGATCCCATAGGCCTGATGCTCTCGCGAGCATTGCTCGCTGTCCATGTGATTCGCTTCATCGGCCCCACGATCCAAGCATGAACGTCCCCCGTTCACTCCCAGCCGGTTCATTCCCGGGACTACCCGCGATCCGTCCTTGATTCATCGCCGCGGTGAGCGCAGCCATGAGACGCTTGTACTCCGCTGACTCCCGCCCTCACCGCGTAACGGCGTGCCCAACTCCCGTCTGCTTTACCTCCGAACAACCGCCTCGCCGGGCAGGATAGGAGCCTAGCAGACAAAACCGTCTATATCCGTACAGTAACCCGTCGGGCTGCGAAGGTCAAGGGGCTTGTCCCCAAACATCCGTCGATAGGCCGAGTACTGACCGTAAGGGTCCCCTTGGCCGCCAGCGAAGACGCTCTGGGCGCAGCGCAGCATGGCCCTCCCGGTGGGGCTTGCTTACCCGTGTCGCAGGCGAGCCCGCCTGTCCAGGTTCAGCAAGTCGCATAACGCCTCGACCTCCTCGGACAGGGCGATGCTGCCTTCTTGGGTGATCCGCACCCATGTCCTCGGTCGGTCCAGCTTCAAGACCTTGTCGATGACGAGGCGGCGCGACAGTCTGTGCCGGGTAGGGCTCAGATCGGTCCCGTAGTCCCGTGTCACGCTCCGTAGCGGTCGGGGCAGCCCGAGGGTCTGCGTCCAACCTTGCGGTAGCCGCCGTACTCGGAAGGTGCCGAAGGCGCCGGCAACCGTCGGGCCTCCCTGCCCCCGCAGGCATCGCTGGTCCATGGGACTGACGCCAGCCTGGTCATCCGCTCACGGCGCAATCCCGCCAGTGGAAGGAAAGCACATGTT
>DASZOD010000097.1:0-25306 GCA_035550935.1 Egibacteraceae bacterium
TGGTGGCGGGCGCCGGTGAGCAGGTCGGTCCAGACGCCGGCGTCCAGCTCGACGGCGGTGTCGGCCCAGGCGTCGCCCAGCGGCGGCTGCGGGCGGCCCCGCATCACCCGCCCGGGCAGGCGCGGGGTCACGGCCACCAGCGCGTCGCCGTCGGGGGCGGTGCGGGCGAAGGCGACGACGTGGTCGGCCCAGCGCCCGCCGGCGGCCAGCGGCCGGTAGCCGCCGGCGGGCCCGACGCAGCTGGGATGGTCGCGGCGAGCGCGCAGCGCCCGCGACAGCACCCACAGCTTGACCCGGCCGTCGCGGCGGGCGGCCAGCAGCTCGGCGGCGTCGCCGCCCCGGTCCAGCGCGGCCAGCAGCCGGCGGCGCGCGGCGAAGTCGACCGGGCGGCGGTTGTCGGGGTCGACCAGGCTGTCGTCCCACAGCTCGTTGCCCTGGTACTGGTCGGGCACCCCCGGGCTGGTGCAGCGCAGCAGCGTCTGCGCCAGGCCGGCGACCATGGCGATCTCGGCGGCGTCGGCGGCCAGACGGGCCAGGGCTTGCACGAACGCCGGCGACCGGTCCGGGTCCAGCACCGTGTCCACGAAGGTGCCCAGAGCCCGTTCGAAGCCCTCGTCGGGATCGGTCCAGCTCGTGCGCAGCCCCGCCTCGCGGGCGGCCTTGACCGCGTAGACCCGCAGGCGCTCCCGCAGCGCCGGGCCGGCCCGACCGGGGGGCTGCAGCGGCCACACCCCGACCAGGGTCTGGTACAGCAGGTACTCGGTCTGCGGGTCGGGGGCGGGGCCCGCGCCGGTGGCGGTGACCGCGTGGCGATTGAGCTGGCGCCAGCGGCGGGCCTGGGCGTGCCAGCGCGGCGCCAGCTCGCTGAGCGCAGCGATGCGCAGGCGCACGTCCTCGCCACGCTTCGTGTCATGGGTGGCGGTGCTCAGCATCCCCGCGGGGTGGCGCCCGGTGTTGGCGGCGTTGAAGGCGTGGAACTCCTGCGCACTGCGGCCCAGTCGCCCGGGGTCGCCGCCGACCTCGTTGACGGCCAGCAGCCGCAGGTAGCGGTAGAAGACGGTGTCCTCGACGCCCTTGGCGGTCAGCGCCCCCGACAGCTGCTGGAAGCGCGCCACGACGTCCAGGTGCGCGGCGTCGCGACCGGCCCGACCCGACAGCAGCTCCCCCAGGAACCTGTGCAGGAACGCCGGCGCCAGCGAGCCGTCGGCGGCGCGGACCACCGCCGCGTCGATGCGGGCGCTGTCGTCGGGGCGGGCCGGCCCGCTGTCGGGGTCGACGTAGGTGCGGTAGACGTCCAGGGCGACCAGGGTGCGCGACAGCGCCTCCAGGCAGGCCCGGTCGTCGACGTCGCGGACCTCGGGGTGGGTCTGGGTCACAGCCCACAGCCGCGCGGCCAGCCGCCGGGTGTCGGCGGCCAGGTCGTTGGCCAGCACCTCGCGCTTAGCGGCGGTGACCTGGGCGGCGTAGCCGACGCCGGCGGCGCCGAAGGCCCGGTCGGTGGCGGCCAGGGTGGCGGCGGCGTCGGGGTCGACGAACAGCCCCAGCACGGCGTTGCAGAAGTCGTAGCCGGTGGTGCCCGCCACCGGCCAGTCCGCCAGCGCCTCGCCCGGGTGCAGGATCTTCTCCACGACCGTCCAGACCCCGCCGCTGCGCTGCGCCAGCCGCTGCAGGTAGCGCCCCGGGTGGCGCAGCCCGTCGGGATGGTCGATGCGCAGCCCCTGCAGCGTGCCGTCGCCCACCAGGGCGAGGATGCGTTCGTGGGTGTGGTCGAAGACCACGTCGTCTTCGACCCGCAGCCCGGCGAGCTCGTTGATGGCGAAGAAGCGCCGGTAGTTGACCAGCGCGTCGCCGGCCCGCCAGTGCACCAGGCGGTAGTGCTGGCGCTCCAGCAGCGCGTGCAGCCGCGACCAGGTCTCGCGCCGCCCCGGCCTGCCGTTGACCGCCGCTGCTCCGCCCAGACGTCGCAGCTGCGCTCGGGACTCGGCCGAAAGGGGAAACGAGTGGTCGTGGTAGCGCAGCCGGTCGTCGCGGATGGTGAGGTCACCGCGGTACAGCACCACCCCGTAGGGGGCGGCGAGCAGCGGCACGATGACCTTGCCGGCGGCGCCCGGCAGCGGCGGGTCCCAGTCGACGTCGAAGAAGCGCGCGGCCTCGCCGGCCCGCCCCTCGGCCAGCAGCCGGTCCCACAGGGGGTTGTGCGCGCCGGTGCCGACGTGGTTGGGCACGACGTCGGCGACCAGACCGAGCCCGGCGGCGCGCGCCCGGGCCGCCAGCGCCTGCAGGGCCGACTCGCCGCCCAGCGCGGGCGAGACGCGGGTGGGGTCGGCGACGTCGTAGCCGTGGGCGCTGCCGGGCCGGGCCGCCAGGATCGGCGACAGGTACAGGTGGCTGACACCCAGGTCGCCCAGGTAGTCGACCAGGCCGGCGGCGGCCGCGAGGTCCAGGTCCGGGCCCAGCTGCAGCCGGTAGGTCGCTCGCGGCGGGCTAGCCGTCACGGGCGTCGTCGAGCCGGCGCAGCAACAGCAGCGACCGGCCCTCCACCACCCGCTCGTCGCCGGCGGCCAGCCGCTCGCCGCCGTCCCGCTGGCCCGGGCGGGCGGTGTCGATGACGACGCCCCACTCCTTGCCGTAGCGTTCGGAGGGGACCGCGAACACCAGCGGCTCGCCGGAGGCGTTGGTCAGCACCAGGAAGCTGTCGTCGACGACCTCCCGGCCGCGCTCGTCGCGGGTGGGGATGGCCCGGCCGTTGAGGAAGAACATCAGCGCCTGCAGCTGCCCGGAGTCCCAGTCCTGCTGGGCCATCTCCGAGCCGTCCGGGCGCATCCAGTCCACGTCCTCCATGCCGCGACGGCGCTCGCCGCGGAAGAACTGCTGGCGGCGGAACACCGGGTGGTTCAGGCGCAGGTGGATGAGGAAGCGGGTGAACGCCAGCAGCTCGCGCTGGTCGGGGCCCAGGTCCCAGTCGTACCAGGTCAGCTCGTTGTCCTGGCAGAAGGCGTTGTTGTTGCCCCGCTGGCTGCGGCCGAGCTCGTCGCCGCCCAGCAGCATCGGCACCCCCTGGGACACGAACAGCGTCGCCAGGAAGTTGCGCTGCTGGCGGGCCCGCAGCGCCAGCACCTCCGGGTCGTCGGTGTCGCCCTCCACCCCGCAGTTCCACGACCGGTTGTGGTCCTCGCCCGAGGAGTTGTCGTCGAGGTTGGCGTCGTTGTGCTTGTGGTCGTAGCTGACCAGGTCGCGCAGCGTGAAGCCGTCGTGGGCGGTGACGAAGTTGATCGACGCGTAGGGGCGCCGCCCGTTGTGCGCGTACAGGTCCGACGAGCCCGACAGCCGCGAGGCCAGCTCCCCGACCCCCGATCCGTGGCCGCGCCAGTAGTCGCGGACGGCGTCGCGGTACTTGCCGTTCCACTCGGTCCACAGCACCGGGAAGTTGCCGACCTGGTAGCCGCCCTCCCCGACGTCCCAGGGCTCGGCGATGAGCTTGACCTGGCTGATCACCGGGTCCTGCTGGATGATGTCGAAGAAGGCTGCCAGGCGGTCGACGTCGTGCAGCTCGCGCGCCAGCGTCGCCGCCAGGTCGAAGCGGAAGCCGTCGACGTGCATGTCCGTGACCCAGTAGCGCAGCGAGTCCATGATGAGCTGCAGCACCTGGGGGTGGCGGACGTTGAGCGAGTTGCCGGTGCCGGTGTAGTCGAGGTAGTAGCGCCGGTCGTCTTCGATCAGCCGGTAGTACGACAGGTTGTCGATGCCGCGGAAGGCCAGCGTGGGACCCTGCTGGTTGCCTTCGCCGGTGTGGTTGTAGACGACGTCGAGGATGACCTCCAGGCCGGCGCTGTGCAGGTCCTTGACCATCGACTTGAACTCGTAGACCTGCTCGCCGCGGGTGCCCCGGGCGGCGTAGTCGGCGTGGGGGGCCAGGAAGCCGATCGAGTTGTAGCCCCAGTAGTTGCGCAGGCCCTTCTCCGCCAGGAAGTGGTCGTGCACGAAGTGGTGGACCGGCTGCAGCTCGACCGCGGTGACGCCCAGCGACCCGAGGTAGTCGATCACCGCGGGGGACGCCAGGCCCGCGTACGTGCCGCGCAGCTCGGGCTCGACCGCCGGGTGCAGCATGGTCAGGCCCTTGACGTGGGTCTCGTAGATGACCGTCTGGTGCCACGGCGTGCGCGGGTGGCGGTCGTCGCCCCAGTCGTAGAACGGGTTGGCCACGATCGGCTTGGGCACGTGCGGGGCGCTGTCGCGCCCGTCGAGGTCGGTGTCGGAGCCGCCCAGCGGGTAGGCGAAGAGCGCCGGGTCCCAGTCGACGAGGCCGTCGATCGCCTTGGCGTAGGGGTCGATGAGCAGTTTGGCGGGGTTGAAGCGGTGGCCCCGCGCCGGGTCGTAGGGCCCGTGGACCCGGAAGCCGTAGCGCTGGCTGGGGCCGACGCCGGGCAGGTAGACGTGCCAGATGAACGCCGTCTGGTCGGCCATGGGGATGCGCAGCTCGAAGCCCTCGGCGTCGAACAGGCACAGCTCGACGCCTTCGGCGTGTTCGCTGAACAGCGCGAAGTTCGTCCCGCGCCCGTCCCAGTGGGCGCCGAGCGGGTAGGGGTGTCCAGGCCAGACGTTCATAGGCGGCTCCGGTGGTGGGGGCGGTTGCGGGCAACCCTGCCCACGGCGCCTGTCCGGGATACCACACGCCGACGGGCAGCCGCTGCCGACCGGTGGCGGCTCAGGCCGCCGCCGCGCCGCTGTCGGGAGCGTCCGGGCACAGCCCGGCGGCGAGCCAGTCCAGTGTCACCGCGGCGGTCCAGGACTGGGCGGGCGAGCCCAACGGCTTGCCGGTGAACGGGTCGACGTACTCGGGGAATCCGTTGACCGCCGCGAGCTGGCCGAGCGCCTGGCGGCCCAGGCGCTGGGCACGGACCTGCTCACCGGCCCGGCCCAGCGACCACCACAGCAGCCAGTTGACCACTGGCCATATCGGGCCCCGCCAGTAGCTGCGCGGGGCGAACCCCGGATCCGACGGGCTGGTAGTGGGCGGCAGCCGCCAGCGCAGGCGGGGATGGCCCAGGAAGGCCGCGCTGTCGAGGGTCGCCAGCAGGTCGGCCAGCCGGCGACGCCGCGCGCTGCCGGCGATCAACGGCGCGAAGCCGGCGGCGGTGCGCGCCCGCAGCGGCCGGTCCGCTCGCAGGTCGAGGTCGACGCACATTCTTAGCCGGGGATCCCAGCAGCCGTCGAGGCCTTGCCGGCCACGGCGGATCCAGCGTCGCAGCTGCGCACAGTCCCGACCGGGGGCGCCGACCAGCCCGGCGATGTCGCGCAGCGCCTCGTTGGCGGCCACCAGCAGGGCGCTGGCAAGAACGTCCTTGACCAGGAACGGGTGGCGCGGGTACACGGCCTCGTCGTCGTAGCAGACCGAACGCAGCAGCCGCACCAGCCACAGGTAGCGCCGGTAGTCCCGCGCCGTGGGCCGCTGGACGGCGTCGGCGACGTGGTCCAGGTCCACCCGCCGGTGGGCCGGGATCGGTCCTGGCCTGATGACCGCCAGCGCGGCGTCCCAGCGCGGCGAGTTGTCCCAGCCGCTCTCCCACGGCTGGTAGATGGTGATCAGGCCGCTGCCTTCGGGGTCCCGGGCGGTCAGCAGGTAGCGGTGCCAGGCCAGCAGCCGGGGGTAGATGTCGCGCAGGAACGCCCGCGCCCGTGCGGACGCCGCGGGACCCCGGCGTCGGGCAGCCCGCCACACGTGGCCTGCCGCGATGGCGTGCGCGGGCGGCTGGATCAACCCGCTGGTGGCCGGGGCCGGCCCGTCGTGGCCGGCAGTCGGCGCGGCGCACACCCAGTGGTCGAGGCTGGGAACGTAGCTGCCGGCGGGGGCGGACGGGTCGAAGACGATGTGGGGCACCCTGCCGTCGGACCACTGCGCCTCGAACAGGCTGGACAGCTCCGCTGCGGCGCGGTCGGTGTCCAGGTGGGCCAGGCCGATGGCGATGAAGGCGCTGTCCCAGCTCCACTGGTGCGGGTACAGGGTGGCCGACGCCCTGGTCCGGCCACCCAGGTCGTTGCCCCGCAGCACCGCGACCGCCGCGGCGCCCAGGGTCTGCCGACCGGCGTACGCGGCTCGCGCCGCCCGTGGGCCGGCAGCCGGATCGCGATCCTGCAGGGGCCTGGCAACGCTCATGTCGTCCTCGTGACCCGACGTCCCGTGCGGGGGGCCAGCGGGGCGCCGGCGTTCCTCGTCTGCTAATCCCAACGCGCCGACGCTGCCGTCTCTGCCGGCTCCGTCACCCAGGTGGCAGGATGCGCCGCAGTGATCGGGTGGATCACTTCATGGCGGCCAGCAGGTCGTTGCAGGCTTGCTCGCAGCGCCGGCACGCCTCCGCGCACACCCGGCAGTGCTCGTGCCTCCCGGCGTGGCGCTCGCACTCGTCACCGCAGCTTCTGCACGTCCCCGCGCACGCCTGGAGCAACGGCTTGGTCACGTTGGCGTCGTACTCGGTTTGGCGGCTGACCACGCGCGCGGTGGCGGTGCACACATCCGCGCAGTCGAGGTTCAGCCGGATGCACTTGGCAAGCTCCTGAAGGTTCTGCTCGCTGAGACAGTCATCGGCGCAGGCAGTGCAGGCCTGGGCGCAGTCGTTGAGCGCGTCGATGGTGGCGGCCAGCACCCCGGCGTCGACGTTGAAGGTACGTGGGTAGGTATCCAGCATCTGTCTGGCGTAGCTCATCAGCGCAGAACCTCCTCGGGAAGGCAGACCCGACCCCGAGCCGATATCCGCAATGTCGTCCGGATAAACGGAGGGCCGCCCGTGGCCGGGCCCGGCACGCACGAGCATCCGGTGGATCCGGTCCGGGTAGCGGCAGCCCGGGTGGGGCAGCTGTCGGCGGGCGACGCCGAGCAGCTCACCGTGCTGCTGGGGGTCCTGGCTGATCCGCTGCGCACTCGGATCCTCACCGCGTTGCTGGCCGCCGATGAGCTGTGCGTCGGTGACCTGGCGCTCGCCCTGGAGGCCAACGACGACGCCGTCTCGTATGCGTTACGGGTGCTGCGCCGCCACGGACTGGTCACGCGGCGCGCCGCCGGCCGCCTGGGCTTTTACCGGCTGACCGATGGCCATACTCGCCCCTTCCTGGTCGAGGCCCTGCGGCAGCTGCAGGACCTCGCGCGCCGCCAGCCGCCCCAGCCGACCGGGCAGAACGAGCCGCCCGGGTAGTGAAGCGCTGTCAGCGCGCTGGCAGCCCGTCGGGGCGCGCTACGGTCGTGGCGTCGGAGGACGCACCGTTCCGGACGCGCCGCACCATGCCTGACCCGCCTGCCGCAGCGCAGCCGACCGCCGGCGGCCGGCTGCTGCTGCACGGCTGGCGGCACCCGGCGGTCCTGGCGGCGACGGCGCTGTCGGTTGCCGCGGGCTTCGCCCAGTTCTCGGTGTTCGCCGCGTTGGGCGACGTGGCCCAAGCCTTCGGTCAGTCCGGCGGCACCGGGGTGGCCGGGGAGCTGGGGCTGTCGGCGTCCACGCTCGGGGTCGGGCTGGGCATCATCCGGCTGGCCGCGCTGGGCGGGCTGCCGCTGTCGGCCTACGCCGACCGACGGGGACGCCGGAGGGTCCTGCTGTGGTGTGCCGGCCTCGGTCTGGTCTGCACCGCCGCCGCCGCGCTCAGCCCGGGCTTCTGGGTGTTCGTCGCGCTGTTCGCGCTCGCCCGGCCGCTGTTGTCGGCCACGAACGCCGTCGTGACCGTCATCGCCTCGGAAGAGACCGCCGCCAGCGACCGGGCCAAGGCGATCGCCCTCGTCACCGCCGGCTACGGCATCGGCGCCGGGCTCACCGGCATCGTCCGTGGTGTGGCCGGCCAGGCCCTCGGCTTCCGCGGCCTGTTCGCCTTGACGCTCCTGCCCGTGGCCTGCCTGCCGCTGCTGGCACGGTGGATCCGGGAGCCCGACCGCTTCCGGCAGCTGAAGCCCCCACCCGGCCAGCTGGGGCTGGGGGCGGTCCACCGCGACGTGCTGGCCCGGCTGCTGCTGATCGCCTTCCTGGGGGGCATCGCCTCGTTCGTGGCCACCCCGGTCAACGGCTACATCTTCGCCTACGCCGAGAACGTCCTGGGGTTGAGCGCCCGCGTGACCGCCCTCGTCGTCGTCGCGGCCGCCCCGACCGGGCTGGGCGGCCTGCTCGTCGGGCGCTGGGCGGCCGACGCGCTGGGGCGGCGCTGGACCTGCGTGGTCATGCACGTCGTCGTCGGCCTGGCGGGGATCCTGACCTACAGCGGTTCAGCCCCCAGAGCGATCTGCGGCTACCTGCTCGCACTGTTCGGCGGGGCGGTCTACGCCCCCGCGGTGGGCGCACTGTCGGCCGAGATCTTCCCCACCTCCGAGCGGGCGACCGCCGCGGGCTGGATGACCGCCGCCAGCGCGCTGGGGGCGGTGGCCGGGCTGGTCGCCTTCGGGCTGCTGGCCGACGCGCTGGAGGGCTTCGCGCTGGCGGCCACCCTGGTCAGCCTGCCCGTCATGCTCACCGCGGTGCTGTACCTGCGGCTGCCCGAGACCCGCGGCCTGGAGTTGGAGGAGTCCGCACCCGAGCCCCGCCCGGCGGTCGGGCTGTGAACGGCGCGGGCGGATGAGCGGCGCGCGGGCGGTCGTCGTCGGCCTGGACCTGGGCACGGGCGGTGCCAAGGCCGCCGCCTACGACCCGCGGCTGCGGGAGTGGGGCTCGGCAGCCGTCGAGTACCCCATGGCCGCGCCGCGACCGGGCTGGGCCGAGCAGGACCCCGACCAGGTCGTCGACGCCGCGCTGGAGGCGCGGGCGGCGACCGTGGGTCAGGCGCGCGCGGCCGGAGCCCGGGTGGCCGGCGTGGCGCTCAGCGCCGCCATGCACAGCCTGACCGCCGTCGACGGCGACGGGCACGCGCTGACCCCGCTGCTGACCTACGCCGACACCCGAGCCGGCGAACAGGCCGACCGCCTGCGCGCCGACCCGCGTGGCGCCGGCCTGCACCGGCGCACGGGCACGCCACTGCACCCCATGTCGCCCCTCATCAAGCTGCTGTGGTGGCGCGAGCACGGCGACGTGTACGCGCGCGCCGCCCGCTGGGTGTCGGCCAAGGAGTGCCTGCTGCTGCGGCTGTTCGGCCAGGCGGTCGTGGACCACTCGATCGCGTCCGCGACCGGGCTGTTCAACCTGCGCCAGCGCGGCTGGGACCGCGACGCGCTCGCGCTGGTCGGCCTGGACGCCGGCCGGCTGTCCGAGCCGGTGGCCACCGACCACGTCCTGTCGGGCCTGGAGCACGGGCTGGCCGGCCGGCTGGGGCTGGACCCGGGCACGCCGTTCGTCGTCGGAGCCGCCGACGGCTGCCTGGCCAACCTCGGCGCTGGCGCGGTCACGCCCGGGGTGGCGGCCTGCACGGTCGGCACCAGCGGCGCGCTGCGTGTCGCCTCGACGTCGCCGCGCACCGACCCTGGGGGGCGGCTATTCACCTACGTGCTGACCGCGGCCCGTTGGGTCAGCGGCGGGCCGATCAGCACAGGCGGGCTGGCCCTGCGCTGGCTGCGTGACGAGCTGCTGGCCGATGTCGCCGCCGAGGCCCGCAGGGCCGGGCAGGACCCCTACGACCGGCTCACCAGCCTGGCTGCCGCCAGCCCGCCGGGCGCCGAGGGGCTGCTGTTCCTGCCGCACCTGACCGGCGAGCGCGCTCCCCGCTGGGACGCCGACGCCCGGGGCGTGCTGTTCGGCCTCACCCTGCGCCACCGCCGCGAGCACCTGGTCCGGGCGGTCCTGGAAGGCGTCGCCTTCCAGCTGCGCGCGGTCCTGGAGACCCTGGGCGACCTGGGCGTCGAGCCCCACCAGGTCCGCGCCACCGGTGGGTTCACCCGCTCGCCGCTGTGGCTGCAGCTGACCGCCGACGTCTTCGGCCGTGGCCTGTCGGTGCCGCGGGCCGGGAAAGCGACCCTTGTGGGGGCGGCGCTGCTGGGCATGGTCGCGCTCGGGTTGGTCGAGTCCCTGGACGAGGCCGCGGCGGCGGTGCCGGTCGACGAGGTCTACCGCCCCGACCCGCAGGCCGCCGGTGCCTACGGGGCGCTGTTCGCCCTGTTCGAGGACCTGCACGCCCGGCTGGAGGGCTCCTTCACCCAGCTGGCCCAGCTGACCGGACGGGCACGCGCGGGGTCGAGGCCGCGGTCGTAGCCGGTGTCCTGGCCGTTGCGGCGGTGCGAGGGACGGTCGTAGCCGCAGTGGCTCTGGCGGCCGGCTGCGGGCTGGAGGCCAGGCGGGGCGAGCGGTCAGCTGTCGGCCCACCGGACCGCCACGTCGTACGCATCGAAGACCCGGTCCACGGTCAGGAGGGTGAGCGTCTCCGCCTGGGCCTGCGCCACGAGCAGGCGGTCGAACGGGTCGCCATGGTGATGCGGCAGGGACGAGACTCGCAGGGCGTGGTCGTGCCGGACCGGCAGCGGCGTCACGCCGCTGCTCTGCAAGCGGTCGGGGACGTAGCGTTCGGGCGGCTCGGGGAGGACCAGCCGGCCGAGCCCGTACTTGACCGCGATCTCCCACGAACTCGCCGCCGACAGGAGCAGCTCGTTGTCGAGGTCGCGCACCAGCGCGCTGGCGCGCTGACCGAGGCGCTCCGGAGTGACCTGCATCCACAGCCAGCAGTGCGTGTCGAGCAGCAGCCTCATCCCCCGAAGGCTTGCACGAGGTCCTCGGGCAGCGGCGCGTCGAAGTCCTCGGGCACCTGGAACCGCCCGCGGTCGCGGCCCAGCTGCCGCTGGGGATCCCCTCGCACGGGTACCAGCCGCGCCACCGGCGTGCCACTGCGCTTGATGACGATCTCCTCGCCTGCGGCGACCCGTCGCAGCAGCCGCGACAGGTGCGTCTTCGCCTCGTGGACACCTACCTCGCCCATGCACCCGCATAGACTAAGTCAAAGACTAAGTCCCACGGGGTTCCGGACCGCTAACCGCCGAGACGCACGATGGTGCGGCCTCGCACCCCGCCGGCGAGGATCTCGTCGAGAACGCCCTCCAGCTCCTCCAGTCCGACCTCGCTGGCGACCAGGTCGTCCAGCCCGGGCGGCCGGTAGTCGCCCGCCAGTCGCTGCCACAGCCGGGTACGCAGTTCGTGCCGGCAGTGCATCGAGTCGGCTCCCAGCAGCGCGACGCCGCGCAGGATGAACGGCAGGACGGTGGTCTCCAGCTTCGCTCCGCCGGTGTTGCCGCAGGCGGCCACGGCCCCGCCGACCCGCAGCGTGCGCAGGATGAACGCGAGGGTCGCGCCGCCGACGGCGTCGACGGCGCCCGCCCAGCGCTGAGACTCCAGCGGTCGATCGCTGTCCGCTGAGGTCTCCCCACGGTCCACGACCCGCGTAGCCCCCAGGCGCCGCAGGTAGTCGTGAGCGTCGCGCTTGCCGGTCGAGGCGACCACCTCGTAGCCGCGGGTACCCAGGATGCCCACCGCGATGCTGCCTACCCCGCCGGTGGCGCCGGTCACGAGCACCGGCCCGGCGCCGGGTTCAAGCCCCCATGTCTCCAGCAGATGGACGCACAAGGCCGCCGTCCAACCGGCCGTCCCCAGCGCCATGGCCTGGCGGGTGCTCAGCCCCTCGGGCAGGGGGACCACCCACTCGGTGGGGACCCGGGCGTACTCGGCGTAGCCGCCGTGGTGGGACACCCCGAGCTCGTGGCCACCGACGATGACCCGGTCGCCGACATGGACGTCGTCGGTCCGGCTGTCGACGACCTCGCCGGCCAAGTCGACCCCGGGCACCAGCGGCGAGCTGCGGGCGACCTTGCCGTCGGGGATCGTGGCCAGCGCGTCCTTGTAGTTGACGCTGGAGTAGGCCACCCGGACGGTGACCTCGCCGTCGGGCAGGTCGGCGGCGCGCAGCTCGCGCAGCTGGCGGCGGACCCCGCCGTCGGTCTTCTCGGCGACGAAGGCACGGAACGGCTCGCTGACGGCGGTCATGACGCGGCTCCGTATCGCTGTGCCAGAGGCCCCAGGGTCGCCTGGGAAGGCCCGGTCCTTGCGCGGCGGGATGCCCGGCAGCTGCCGGGCCCACGGGCACGCAGGCTACCCGACGGCTGCTGCTGCAGACGACGGAGCGGGCCTTGGCGATGTCGTCGACCGCCAGCGCCTGCTGGGCACCCTCGGGGTCGGCCACCAGCAGGTGGACGATCCCCCTGCCTGCCCGGTGAAGGCGCTGACGCCCTCGACGTTGATGCCGGCCTTGCCCGCGGCCTCGCCGATGCGCGCCAAGCACCCTCGGCCGGTCGTCGGGGATGAGCACGAAGTCTCGATACACCCCGGGCTCTCCTGTGGTGCCCGAACCGAGCCTACCCGCGGGCGGTCTGGCGCAGGATCTGCTCCAGCCGCCCGGCGATGGCCGGCCACGCATGGTGGCGCGCGACGAAGGCCCGGCCCGCGGCGCCCATGCGGGCGCGGCGCCGCCCGTCGGCCAGCAGACCCGACAGCGCCTCGGCGACGGCCGGCGGGGAGCGACCGTCGACGACGACGCCGGTCTGGCCGTCGACCAGGGCCTCGGGCGCGCCGCCCGAGCGCCCGGCGACCACGGGACGTCCGCAGGCCTGGGCCTCCAGGTAGACGATCCCCAGCCCTTCGACGTCCAGCCCGCCCAGGCGGCTGCGGCAGGGCATCGCGAACACGTCCGCCGCCGCATGGTGGGCGGGCACGTCGGCGGAGCCCACCGGTCCGGCCAGGGTGACGGCCCGGTCCAGCTGCAGCGCTCGCATCGACGCCCGCAGGCGGCGTTCCATCGGTCCGGCGCCGGCGAGCAGCAGCCGGGCCTCCGGCAGACGAGCCCGCACCAGCGGCCAGCCCTCCACCAGCACGTCCTGTCCCTTGCGCGCCACCAGCCGCCCGACGCACACGGCCAGGGGCGCGTCTGGGGCGATGCCGTGACGCTCGCGCACCGCCGCGCCGTCGACGCCGGGATGGAAGGCGTCGGTGTCGACGCCAGGCGGCAGCCGGTGCAGGGGGGCGTGTCCGGCCACCCACGGCCCCAGCAGGCCGCCGGTGTAGCCGCTGACGGCGGTCACGGCGGTGACGCGGCGGGCGACTCTCCGTACCAGCCAGCCCAAGCCGACCCGGGCCAGACCGGCCTCGTGGCCGTGGGTCAGCGCCAGCGTCGGGCGATCCAGCCACGCGGCGAGCTCGCCGAGGGGCCAGGCGGCGCCGAACACGACCACCTCGGCGTCGAGCTCGTCGGCGGCGGCTCGCACGCGTCGCAGCAGCACGGGGGTGGGCAGCAGCGGGCGGCGGCCCACCCGGTCGACCCGGTAGGCGACGGCAGCGTCGTGCTCTGCGTCGCCCGGCCAGTGCGAGGCGAGCACTCGGGTGTCGCCCGGAGCTCGGCGGGCCAGCAGGCCAGCCAGGAACGTCTCGATGCCCCCGGGGCGGGGCGGGAAGTCGTTGGTGACCCACAGGGTGCGGGTCATGGCGGGCGTCATGCCCCGGTCAGCCCATGCGCGCGACCGGAGAGGTGCCGTAGGCATCCGCCAGCAACCGCTTGAGGCCCGCGGGGAAGTCCCGCTTGGCGGCCAGGTGGCTGGCGGCCAGCTGCCGTTGGGACGTCGCGTCTCCTGCGAAGGCGGCGACGCAGCGTTCCGGGTCCAGGTTGGCCAGGGCCAGGACCGCCCCGGTGCAGCCCAGCGGTCCGGCCAGGGCCAGGACCGCCGACGAGCCGACGTACAGAGCCCCGCCGTAGGCCTCCAGCTCGGCCAGCAGCCGGTCGGGGTCGCCGCTGGAGTCCTTCAGCCCGGCGACGGGCAGCTCGTCGAGCACGTCGACGGGCAGGCCCGGCGGCGACACGGCCGGGAAGTGGTAGGCCAGCAGCGGCATGCCGGCGGCGGCCTCGGCGACGGCCCGGTAGTAGGGGCGGGCGTCAGCCACGCCGGGTGGAGACAGCACCAGGGCCGCGTCGGCGCCCTGATCGGCGGCGGCGGCGGTCAGCGCTGCCGCCTGGCGGGCCGACGGCGCGCCGGTGCCGGCGATGACCGGCACGGTGGCGGACAGCGCGGAGCGCACCGTGCGCAGCAGCTCGAGGCGCTCGTCGGGGGTCAGCGCCGCGGCTTCGCCGGTGGAGCCGGCGACCACGACCGCCCGGACGCCGCGTTCGACGAGCCGTGCCGCGTGCAGGGCGGTGGCCTCGGCGTCCAGGTCGCCACGCTCGTCGAACAACGTGACCAGGGCCACGCCCACGCCGTCGAAGACCGCTTCGCCCATACGGGGCAGCCTACCGATCCCAGCGCTCGCCCAGCTCGAGGCGCGCGGTCGCGGGGGGATGGGTCCACCACAGCAGGTACGCCCACCGGGGTGGTGCGGGGTCGGCGAGGTTGACACGGGCCAGCGAGCGCTGCAGCGCCAGGTAGGTCTGGGGGTCGCCGGTCAGCTCGAGCGCGGCCAGGTCCGCCGCGGCCTCGGCGCGGCGGCTGACCAGCGCCTGCGCGGGCAGGCTGGCGACGCTGAGGACCGCAACGGCGGCCACGAGCAGCGCCGCGCAGCGGGGGGCGGCCGGGGTGGCCTGGCGCCCCCAGCGCACCCGGGCGCGGGTCAGCCCGGCCAGCGCGTACGCGGTCGCGACCGCCCCCGCGGCGGCCAGCATCGCGGCCCGACCGATGTCGGCGTTGCGCTGGTGGCCCAGCTCGTGGGCCAGCACCAGCCCGACCTCCTGCGGGGACCGGCCCTGCACGAGCGTGTCGAACAGCACCACCCGGCGCGTGGCGCCCAGCCCCGACAGGTAGGCGTTCTGGCGGGTGGTCCGCCGGCTGGCGTCGGCCACCAGGATCGCCTCCACCCGCACGCCGGCGCCGTCGAGGACCCGCTGCACCTCGCCGCGCACCGGGCCCGGCGGCAGCGGCCAGGTGCGCAGCCACAGCGGCTCCAGCACCACCGGCCCGGCGAAGACCACCAGCGCCCAGGCGGCCGCGGCGCCCAGCCCGCCCACGGCGGGCCAGGCGCGCGGCAGCCGGCGCGCCAGCGGATAGCCGACCAGGGCCAGCCCGGCCGCGGCCAGCCAGCCCGGCACGTGCCCCACCACCCAGTCGTAGGCCCAGCCACCGACGCCCTGGGTGCGCAGCCCGTAGGCCCCCTCGTGCAGGTAGCCCACCCAGAAGGCCAGCGGGATCCGGGCGACGTCGGTGGCGGCCACCACGACGGCCACGACGACCGCCGCGGCGCGTCCGGGCCGCCGGTCCCCCACCGCCGCAACCAGCCGGTCGGTCACGCCCCGACCCGGCCGGGTGCCGGCGGCGGCGCAGGGGACCAGCACGGCCAGCGCCAGGGCCACGACGCCGACCGCGTAGCGGGGGGTGTTGTAGGCGTCGGCCAGCCCCAGGTAGGAGGCGTCGAACCAGCGCTCGGCCGGCGGCGCAGGGCCCAGGTCGGGCGCGACCGGGCGCACCACCTGAGCCAGCAGGCCGGCCGCCACGACCAGTCCGGCGACGGCGTGCGTGGTTAGCATGAGCGCCTTGCTGGCCCGACCGGAGGAATCGGCATGCGCCTGGAGCATCTGTGCGACTTCGAGTTGCGTTACGACGAGCACGGCCTAGGCATGGTCGCGCCCTTCGACGGCGGCGAGGGACAGGGCTTCGGCAGCGGCGTCGGCGAGGTCACCGGCGACGCGCTGACGGGACCGGTGCGCTGGGCGAACTACCCACGGCGGCGCGAGGACGGGGTGCTCATGCCCGACGTCCGCGGCGTCATCGCCACCGCCGAGGGGCCGGTACTGTTCACCATGCGCGGCTACAGCGTCGCGACCGGGCAGCCACGGCGACGGCAGGTGGCCTCGTCGGTGACGTTCCGAGCCGAGGCCCCATCCCACCGCTGGCTCAACGACGTCATCGCGGTGCACGAGGGCTTCATCGACTTCGACACCATGGCGGGGCACTTCCCCGCCTACGTGTGCCTGCCCGACGGCTGAGTTCCCCGCCGCCGGCCGGCTGGGCCGATGGCCCCGGCCAGTCTTTCACGACTTCTGGCGGCCGGCCCGCTTGGCCCGCTTGGCAGCTGCCTTCTTGCCCGTTGACGTGCCTGCTGCTTTGGCTGACCGGGCCTTGGCGGCCTTGGCGGCATTCGCGGCCGCGGCCTTGGCGCTGGCACTGGCCGCGGGGTCCTTGGCGGTCTTCGCTCGCGCCGTTTTGACGCCAGCCTTCGCGCCTGCAGCCGTGGCGGCATCCTTGGCGACGGCCTTGGCCGTCTTGGCGGCCGTCGCCTCCGCCGGGGCGGTGCGAGACGCCCTGCCGGCGGTCGCGGCGGTCTTGGAGCGGCCGGCGGCCTTGGCTCTGCCGGCGGGCTTGGCCCCGCCTGCGCTCTTGGCCCCCCCGGCCGTCTTGGCCCGGCTAGCCTTCTTGGCGCGGCGGGTCCGGCGCGGTCGGGTCCATCCCAGCTCGGCACCCAGGCTGTTGCGGGACTCCAGCGTCCCGGTCTCGGGATCGAAGCGCCAGACGGCCGACTGTCGGCGTCCGCCGGCGCGCAAGCGCAGGGAGACCTTCCAGGACGTCTCCGCCTCGCTGCGGGCCGCTGTCCAGTCGACCCCTTCGTCGTCGGGCGTGATGCCCCTGGCAGCGAGGTTCTTGCGCACCGCGTCGCCCAGGGCGTCGCCGCTGGGGTCCGCCCCTGCCTTCGTCGCCCGGGCCTGCTGAACGGCCTGCAGCACCCGGTCGCGTTCAGCATCGATCGGCGGCAGCCACCGGCGCACCCAGGCCTCGTCCGTCCCGGCCTGCTTGGCGACCGTGCGCGGCGACTTGCCTGCTCGCAACAGCGCCTGGATCTCACGCGGCGACAGCCTGCTCGTCCGCCGTCGCAGCACCTGGTCGGGCTGACCGTTGCCGGGCTCTTCGACCTCGGCGGGAACCACCACCGCCAGCGCCGCGAGCGGACCCTGTCCGGGCTGCGGGCCGCGGCCGCCGTCGAAGGGCGGTTCGCGGTCGGCGCCGGCTGCGCTCGCCGGCGGCGGTGCGGGCGGGGTCGGGACCAGCATGCCCGTGCGGTCGGGATCGACGAGCTGGACGACCTCGCCCAAGGTCGCCAGCAACTCCTCGTCGACCGGCGCCTTGAAACGGGACGCGGACTCGCCCACGTCGCAGAAGACCAGGTACTTGAGGTCGGCGGTGTAACCGACCAGCTGCAGCTCGATCACGTTCCTCCCGGCAGCCGCTTGACGCGCATTCTGGGCCACCCGTCAGCGCGCGGCAAACCGGGCCCGCGCGACAGTCGCCGGCGCTTCGCGCGCGCTAGCCACCTGCCAGCTCGTCGACGGCATGCCCTGGCTGCGTACGCCACCAGCTGGGCCCAGTGTCCATCGGTCGGGCAGGCGACGTTGTCGGTGCGGTGCAGCGGACGACGGGCTCTCGCCAAGCCACTGCTGGAGGGGATGACGGCGAGTTGTGCGAGAGCCGCTCGAGCCAGGACCTGCCAAGGAAGGCCGGGCGATGGCCCAAGGTCCGCTTCGGTGTCGCGAGACTGGGCCCACCGGGTTCCGAGGACACGACACCGATGTAGGGTATTTGCTAGTTACCCAGGGGTCGAGGATGCACCTTTTGAGCAGCGCCGACACGACTGTCCGTCCACTGTCTCCCGACCGCTGGGACGACCTCGTGCTGCTGTTCGGCGACCGCGGCGCCTACAGCGGCTGCTGGTGCATGTGGTGGCGGATCACCGGGCGGGAGTTCGAGGCCAACGGCAACGCCGGCAACCGCGCCAGGTTCCAGGCGCTGGTCGACAGCGGCTCCACTCCTGGCCTGCTGGCCTACCGCGACGGCCGGCCGGTCGGCTGGTGCGCGGTCGCCCCGCGAGAGCAGCAGCCCCGGCTGCAGCGCTCGCCCACGCTCAAGCCGCTCGACGACGAGCCGGGCGTCTGGGCGGTCAGCTGCTTCTTCACCCACCGTGCCCACCGCGGCACCGGCGTGGCCCGCGCCCTGCTCGACGCCGCGGTCGGCCACGCCGCCGAGCACGGCGCCCGCATCGTCGAAGGCTACCCGGTCGACCGCCAGGGGCGTCTGCCCGCGGCCGAGGCCTTCACCGGCACGGTCGAGCTGTTTGCCTCCGCCGGGTTCACCGAGGCGGGGCGGCGCTCCCAGCGCCAGCCCATCATGCGTCGTGGCGTGGCAATCGGCGGGCACTGAACGCCTGCCCAGGCGGCGCTGCCCGCAGGGCGGCGCCGCCCGCTGGGCCGACCACAAGCCGGAGGCGCCCAAGGCTGACAAGCTGCTCGTCGAGCAGCGTCGGGGCGGCGAGGAGGACCAGCGCGCATGGCTGGCGCGTTCAGGCGCTCAGGGCCGCGAGGAAGGACGCGGCGGCGGTGACGTTGGCACCCAGCGCGGCGCAGTCGGCGCGGACCTGACGGTCGCTGGAGACGACGAGCGCGGGGACGTCGCTGCCCAGGTCTTCCAGGAGCTCGACGATGCGCTCGTCGGCGCTCTGGCCGCCAGCGGTGAACACCACCCGGACGCCGCGCGGCGCGGAGACCTCGCCCGGCCGCGGCTCGCTCCCGTCGAAGACGACCGTGACGCGCCGACGGTAGCGCGCCGCCGCGCCTGCGGCCACCCGCAGCAGCCAGCGGTGCTGGTCCGCCAGCGGGGCCTGAGGCTGCCCGCGCGGGTCCTTCGAGACGTTGTAGCCGTCGACCATGACCTCCAGGCCGCCGACCGGCAGCAGCGACCGGACCGCCAGCGGGTCGTCCTCACCGAGCCCCGGTGGCAGCACGCACGGGCGGCCCCGCCGGGCCACGGCGACGTCGCGGGGCACCGCAGAGCCCTCCGCCGCAGCGGGCGTCACCGCCTCGCTGCTGACCTGCTGCGGTTCCAGCGCTGCCCGCAGCTCGGCGGCCAGCGCCTCGAGGGCGGTGGCCACCCGCAGCGCCCGGTCGCGGTCGACGCGGGCACGGGCCTGGGCCTCCTCGACGCGGCGACGCTGGCGCGCGAGACGGTCCCGGGCGCGGCGAAGCTGCTGGTCGAGCTGCTCGCGGAGCTGGCGCACCTGGGCGTTCAGGTCGGCCATCTGCTCGCGAAGACGCTGCTGTTCGCCGACGGCGCTCGTCAGTTGCTGCCCGGTCGCGTCGGCGCGCCGGCGGTGGGTGTCGCGCTCGTCGCGGACGGTGGCCAGCTCCTCGGTCAGGCGGCGGCGTGAGGCCTCGGCCTCGGCCGCCTCGCGCCGCAGATCCGCCTCGGCGCCGGCCCGGTCGCGAGAGGCCGCCTGCTGCGCCGCCTGTGCCGCGACCGTGGCCACATCCTCCCAGCGCCCTCGCGCCGCCAGCGCGGCGACGCTCAGCTCCTCGCCGTAGGTGCCGACCAGCCGGGCGGCGTCGCTGTGGACGGCATCCTGGGAGGCCGCCGGCGCGTGCAGCGCCTCCGCGACCGCCTCGCGCAAGCGGGAGTCGGCGGCCAGGGCCTCGGCAACGGCCCGCCGTGGCCGCTCGGCGGCCAGCGCCTCGGGGGTCCAGCGCGCGAACGGTCGCAGCGAGGCCGGCAGCTCGCCGGGCTCCAGCCGGTCGGCGGCCCGCCGCACCGCCCGCAGC
Source organism: Egibacteraceae bacterium (assembly GCA_035550935.1). Taxonomy (GTDB): domain Bacteria; phylum Actinomycetota; class Nitriliruptoria; order Euzebyales; family Egibacteraceae; genus DASZOD01. Next base: position 19,492 of record DASZOD010000097.1, read on the forward strand.
AGCGCTCCCCACAGAGGTCCAGGCAGGTCGGAGAGCACCTCTACGGCGTCGTCGGCCTTCACCCCGCCTTGGCCGCCCCGGGCGCGTCAACGACCTCGATGGAGGCCGACGAGCCACACCACCGGCAGCTGACCCGCTCGACGCCGGCGGCGAGCCGCTCCTCCTCCTCCACCGAGCCCGCACCCGACAGGTCCGCGTGCCAGAAGCGGCGTACCCGCTCGACGGACTCGATGTCGAACCGGGTGAGGTTGCCGCAGGCCGCACAGCGGTAGCGCTTGCCCGGGGCCAGCCCGGCAAGCTGCGCCGCCTCGGTTCTGCTGCCTTGCACCACGCGACCTGCCCTCCGCCCACAGGGTAGCGTGCGACCCGGACCTCCCAAGGGCCGGTCAGGACGGCGGGTCGGCAGCGGCCAGAGGGAACGTCGGGAAGGTCAGGGCGGGCGACGGGCCGCGCGCCCTGACCTGCGCCGCCACCTGCCGGGCGGCGCCCGCCAGCGCGTCGGTCCGGATCCCGTGGTGCGGCGACGGGTAGGGGACCAGGTAGCGCTCGGCCCGCTCGAGCAGGGTGAGCGCGCCCTGCTCGTTGCCCCGCTGGGTGTGGCAGCAGCCGACCGCGACCTGGGTGACGCCCTTCCAGAAGTCACGGTCGGCGGGGGCGACGCTGTCGGACTTCCAGACGTACTCGAAGAACTCGTGGGCTTCGAAGAAGCGCTGGGCGTCGAACAACGCGACGGCCCTGGCCAGCGCCTCGTCGACCGAGTCCACGACCGCGTCGGGCTCCTCGCGCGCGGCCAGCTCCTGGGTCGCGCCGCGCGGCAGGGGCCGCCCGAAGCGGTCGCGTGGGCGGGCGTTGGCGGGCCGCCCACGCTCGTCCCGCTCGCGGTCACCGACACGCCAGCGGCGAGGGACAGCCGCGGCCATGGCCCACCACCTCCAGAGCTGGGTACCGAACGCGCTCACCAGGCACTGCCATACTGCCCACCGGCGGCGTTCCCGGCGCCGGTCCAGGTGACACGGGGTCCGGCCGTGGAGCCGGTCCTCAGGCGCGGCTAGACTGCGCGGCACCGTTGTGCAGGCCGACCGGCGACCATGGGCGCCGGTGTCCCGCCGGACCGTTGAGGTGCTCCCCGCCGATGGCCAACATCCCCAGCCAGATCAAGCGCAACCGTCAGAACGTCGTGCGACACCGGCGCAACAAGGCGGTGGCCAGCGCGCTGAAGACGTACATGAAGAAGTTCGAGCGCGCCGCCGAGTCCGGCGACCGCGAGCTGGCAGAGGCCACGTATCGCACCGCCGCCCGCCAGCTCGACAAGGCCGCGCACAAGGGCGTGGTGCACGCCAACTTCGCGGCCAACAAGAAGTCGAAGATGGCGCGGGAGCTGTCGGCGTTGTAGCCGCCGGGTCCGCTGGTGACCCGTCGGGAGCGTCGCGTCCCAGGGCTGGGTGCGGACATGGCCGAAGCGGTCGTCGATCGCTACGCGGGTGTCGTGCTCGACATCGACGGGGTCCTGTTGCGCGGCTCCGACCCGATCGCAGGAGCCCCCGACGCGGTGGCGGCGCTGCGCGAACACGGCGTGGAACTGGTGTTCGTGACGAACAACGCGGCCGCGACGCCCGCGCGGATGGCCGAGAGGCTGGAGGCCAGCGGGGTGCCAGCCGCGCCGGACGCGATCGTGACGTCGGCGTTGGCGGCGGCGGTCCTGATCGAGCCGTCCACCCGGTGCCTGGTCATCGGTGAGGACGGCCTGCGATCGGCGTTGGACGAACGCGGCTGCGTCGTGGTGGAGGACCCCGACGAGGCCGAGGTGGTGGTGGTCGGCTGGAGCCGCAACCTGGTGTGGGATGACCTGCGCCGCGCCACCCTGGCGATCGGCGCCGGTGCGCGCTTCATCGGTACGAACGCGGACGTGTCCTATCCGGCCTCCGAGGGCAAGTTGCCGGGCAACGGGGCCATCCTGGCGGCGCTGTCCGCGGCCACCGGGCGCGAGCCCGAGATCGCCGGCAAGCCCGAGGCTCCCCTCTACCGCGCCGCCGCAGCCCGCCTGCCCGACGGACCGTTGCTCATGGTCGGCGACCGGCTCGACACCGACATCAAGGGCGCTGCGGCGCTGGGCTGGGACACGGCCCTGATGCTGACCGGGGTTACCGACTCCTACGAGTCCGCCGGCGGGTCGTCGGAACCCACCTACGTCCTGGAGCGCCTGGAGGAGCTGCTCGAACCCCCCGCCACGGCTGACAGTGGCTAGCTGCGTTCGGCGATAACCGCGACCGCCCGTTCGAGCACGAGCGCCGCCGGCAGCTCGCCGCCCTTGATCTCGCGGTCTGCGTCCGCCAGCGTCCGGTAAGCCGAGGTGAGCTCGCCCGGCCCGAAGTTGCGCCGCACCGACTGCAGTCGCCGGGCCTGAGCCGGGCTGACGTTGAGCCCGATCGACCGGGGTTCGAGGCCGGCGGCAACCGCGACCAGCGCCCGCAGCCGGTAGGCCAGTGCCCCGAGCACCATGACCGGGTCGGCGCCGCTCTCGAGTGCGCCGCGCAGAAGCGTGAGCGCCTCGGCGGGGCGGCGCTCGCACATCGCGTCGGCGACCGCGAACGAGCCGCGGCTGCCGCGCCCCACGACGACCGCCGCGACCTGCTCGGCGTTGACCCGGCCGGACGGCGCCGCGCTGACAGCCTGGGCGACCTTCTCGGCGATGGCCGCGACGTTCAGGCCGGCATGGTCGAGGATCGCTCGGACCGCTGCGGCGTCGGCGCTGCGGCCCCGCCGGCGGAACTCGTCGGCGACGAGCTGCTGCCACTTGCGGTCTTCCCACTCGCGGGGGGGAGCGGCCTCCATGCGCCCCCCCAGCTCGCCGACGCGCCGGGCCAGCTTGCCGATGCGGGCGGTGCCGGTGGCCAGCAGCAGCGCCGTGGTTGCCCACGGAAGGCGCTCTAGTTCGCCCAGCAACCAGGCGCTGACCTCGGCCGGCAGGTCCTGGGCGTCGCGGATGAGCAGCGCGCGGGGGGTCCCGAACAGCGACCCGGTGCGCAGGTCCGGAAGCGCGGCGTCGCGCAGCTCGGCGGCCCGGACGTCGACCAGGTCGAGGTCTGTCGCGTCCCCCAGCTGTTCCAGGATGCGGTCGGCGGCGCGCCGCAGGAGCAGTTCCTCGGGCCCGGTGACCAGCCAGATGGGCGGGCGGGAGCCGGCGGACATGCGCGGGAGTGTAGCCACGTGCGGAGCGGTCCTGGGCCGGGCCCGGACCGCTGCGCTCGACAGCGAGCCCAACGGGGGTCAGCGCGACGGTCACGGTGCCGTGCAGATCGGTGCGCAGTAGCTCGACGCCCTCCAGGTCGGCGAGGACATCGGGATCGGGGTGGCCGTAGTCGTTGCCGGCGCCGGCGGACACCACCGCCAGCCGTGCGCCGACCGCGTCGAGGAAGCCCGGCAGGTTCGTGTCGCCGCCGTGGTGGGGCACCTTGAGCACGAGCGCCCGCAGTCGCTGCGGGTGACGCAGCAGCGCGCTCTGCGCCTCGGCCTCCGCGTCCCCCGTGAGCAGCACGTGCCCGGCCGCGTCGCCGACACGCAGCACCACCGAGTTGTCGTTGGGCTCGCCCGCGGGCCAGCCGTCGGCCGGCGGCCCGAGCACCTCGACGGCCGCCCTGCCCAACCCGAACCCCTGCCCGGCGCGCAGCGCCTGGACCGGGATGCCCCGGGCTGCGGCCACGCGCAGGGATTCGCCGACCGAGGGCGGCGCGGCGGCCGGGTCCGGTGACACCGGCCCGACCAGCAGCGCACCGACAGCGACACGGTCGAGCACGGCGGGAAGCCCGTCGCTGTGGTCGGCGTGAGGATGGCTCAACACCACCGCGTCGAGGCGGCGCACCCCCCGGTCGCGCAGGTAGCGCAACACCCTGTCGCGGTCGGGCCCGGCGTCGACGAGCAGCCGGGCAGGGGGCAGCCCCGGCTCGCCGGGCGCCTCGACCAGCAGCGCGTCGCCCTGGCCGACGTCGAACGCGACCAGGGTCAGATGCGAAACCGGATCGGCGCTGCGCGGTGACGGCGCCAGCGCTACGACGACCGCAACGGCGCCGGCCGACGCCGCCAGCCGGGGTGCCCGCCGGTAGCCCAACGCAGCAGCGACCAGCACGGCGGCTGCCGCCAGCAGCTCCCCGGCGCCCAGGAGCGGGCCGCGGGCGAAGGTCTCGCCCGCCCACAGCACCACCGACAGCGCCGGAGCCGACGTCAGCGCCACCCAGCCGGCCGCTGCGGGGGCCGCCTGCGCCAGCAGCGCCGCCGCCCCGCCCACTGCCGAGGCGACGGCCGCTGCGGGCACCGCCACGAGGTTGGCGACCAGCGACGCCGCCGGCACCGCGCCGTTGACCGTCAGCAGCACCGGGGCGACGCCGATCTGGGCCCCGGCGGCAGCCGCGACCAGGGTCCGCAGCGGAGCGGGCCCGGGCAGCCGCGGGAGCAGGGCCGGGGCGACGACCAGCACCCCGCCCGCGGCCAGCACCGACAGGACGAAGCCGAGCTGACCGGCCAGCAGCGGGTCGGCCAGCAGCAGCACCATGACCGCACCCGCCAGCAGCTGGCGGGCGTCACCGGCCCGACCCAGGAGCTGACCGACCAGTACCAGCGTCGCTGCCACCCCGGCCCGCAGCACCGACGGCTCGAAGCGCACGAGCACCACGAACCAGGCGACGGCGGCCAGTCCCGCCAGGCGCCTGCCGCGCGCGCCGGCGCCGGCCATGGCCGCCGCGGCGAACGTCCCCGCCAGCACCAGCGCGACGTTGGAGCCCGACACCGCCACCAGGTGGGACAGGCCCGCCTCGGTCAGCTGCTGTTCCCGTTCGGCCGACTGGCCCCGGGTGTCGCCGGTGACCAGGCCGGTCAGCAGCGCCGCCCGGTCGCCGTCGAGACGCGCGAACGCGGCGGCGCGCACCCGGTCGCGCACCACCGTGGTGGCGCGCACCGGCCAGGGAGCGGGGGCGACCAGCCGCGCCGGGGTCACCGGGTCGAGGGCCACCGCGGCGTGCAGCCGACGGACGTGGGCGTCGAACCCTTCCCGCGCCAACGGCCGGGCGGTGGCCCCGAACGCGATCTGCTCGCCCAGCTGCGGTGCCCGCTCGCCGGACGGCAGCCGCAGCAGGGCCCGCTCGCGCACCCGGACACCGCCTAGCCGATAGGCGCGCACGAGCAGCCACGCCCCCCGCTTCGTGCTACGGGCCTCGGAGACGACCGTGACGCGCAGGTCGGCGGCGCCGCCGCGGGCGGCCAGCGCCGGCAGCGCACCGTCCTCGGCCAGCACCACCCGCCCGCCGGCCAGGCCGCTGCCGGCCAGGCACAGGGCGACCGCGGCCAGCACCAGCCGGCCACGCCCCCGGGCGCTGGCGGGATCCGCGCCGCCGGGCGCGACCGGCGTCGCCCCGCCCACGCGACCGCGGATCTGCGCATGCCCCGGGAAGGCGGCGCAGGTCACCCCGACCGTGCCGGCCGCCGCCAGCCACCACGGCCCCGGGCGCAGGCAGCCCAGCCACAGCGCGCCGGCCAGCAGCCATGTGCCGGCAGGGCTCACACCGACACCAATTCCGCCAGCGTCTGGAAGGTCTTCTCTCCTATGCCGCGGACCTCCCGCAGGTCCCCCCCGGCGGCGAAGCCGCCGCGCTGCTCGCGGTGCGCGACGATGCGTTCCGCCAGTACCGGCCCGATGCCCGGGAGCTCCTCGAGGTCGTCCACCGTGGCGCGGTTGAGGTCGAGCCTGCCGTCGGGGCGTCGCGCGTCGGGCAGCGCCGAGCCGGCACCTGCCGGCTGGCCGGCGGGCGCGCCCGGCGGCGGGGCC
>DASZOD010000098.1:0-8960 GCA_035550935.1 Egibacteraceae bacterium
GGCGGCGAGGCGATCACCGAGCTGCGGCTGGACCGGGTGTTCCTGGGGTCCTGCACGAACGCGCGGATCGAGGACCTGCGGGCGGCGGCGAGGGTGGTCGAGGGCAAGCGCGTCGCCGACGGCGTGCGCGCGATGGTCGTCCCCGGCTCCACCCCCGTGAAGGTGCAGGCCGAGGCCGAAGGCCTGGACCACATCTTCCTCGCCGCCGGCTTCGAGTGGCGGGAGGCCGGCTGCTCGATGTGCCTGGGCATGAACCCTGACGTCCTCGGCCCCGGCGAGCGCTGCGCCTCGACCTCAAACCGCAACTTCGAGGGCCGTCAGGGCCGCGGCGGGCGCACCCACCTCGTGTCCCCGCCGATGGCCGCCGCCGCCGCGGTGGCCGGGCATTTCGTCGATGTCCGCGAGCTGGAGGCGGCGGCGTGAGACCCGTGCGCGTCGTCGAAGGGCGGATGGCGCCGCTGGACCGCGCCGACGTCGATACCGACCAGATCATGCCCAAGCAGTTCCTCAAGCGCATCGAACGCACCGGCTTCGGCGAGTTCCTGTTCCACGACTGGCGCGCCGACCCGGGATTCGTGCTCAACGACCCCCGCTACGCGGGGGCCAGCGTGCTGGTGACCGGTCCGAACTTCGGGTCGGGCTCGTCGCGGGAGCACGCACCGTGGGGGCTGCAGCAGTACGGCTTCGAGGCGATCGTCGCCCCCAGCTTCGCCGACATCCTCCGCTCCAACTGCGCCAAGATCGGCCTGCTGACCGTCGTGCTGCCCCCCGCGCAGTGCCAGCACCTCATCGGCCTGGCTCGGTCCGATCCGCAGGCCACCGTGCGCATCGACCTGGGCGACCAGACGGTGCAGGCTGCCGGTCTGCTGGCGACCTTCGACATCGACCCGCACACGAAGCACCTGCTGGTGGAAGGGCTCGACGACGTCGCCCTGACCCTGGCGCGCAGCGACGCCATCGCCGCCTTCGAGGCCCGCCGGGCGCCCTGGCTGCCCGTGGCGGCGCCCTGACCCGCCTGCGGTCGTCGTCAGGAGCCCGCGTGACCGTCGCGGCCGGGATCGACCGGTCGGCGAGCGCCGACGACGTCGTCGTCACCGAGGGCCTGACGAAGGTCTACCGCGACCGCCACGCCGGGTCGGTCCGGGCGGTCGACGCGCTGAACCTGCGGGTGCGCCGCGGCGAGACCCTGGGGCTGCTGGGGCCCAACGGGGCGGGCAAGACGACCACCCTGGGCATGCTCACCACCCGGGTGGTGCCCACTGCCGGGCGGGTCCTGGTCGCCGGCGTCGACGTCGTCGCCCACCCCGCCCGCGCGCGTCAGCGCATCGGCGTCGTGCCCCAGACCAACACCCTCGACCGCAGCCTCACGGTCGCCGAGAACCTCTACTACCACGGCCGCTACTTCGGCATGGGCCGCAACGAGGCGACGTGGCGCAGCGGGGAACTGCTCGAGCGCTTCCATCTGACCAACCGGGGCGGCTCCGCGGTCGACGCCCTGTCGGGCGGGATGGCTCAGCGACTCATGGTCGCCCGCGCCCTCATGCACCACCCGGCGGTCCTGTTCCTCGACGAGCCCACCACCGGACTGGACCCCCAGAGCCGCATGGCGCTGTGGGACCTGCTGGGCGCTCTGCACGCGGAGGGCCAGACGATCCTGCTGACCACCCACTACATGCAGGAGGCCGAGCGGCTGGCGGACCGGGTGGCGATCATGGACCACGGCCGGATCCTGGCGCTGGATTCCCCGGCCGAGCTGAGCCGCTCCGCGGGCGCCCGCACCGTCGTCGTCCTCAGCGCCGAAGGCGACCTGGAGGTGCTGGCGCAGAGGCTGGGCGAGCTCCCGGCCGTCAGCCGGACCGAGGTGCATGACGGCGTCGTGCGGGCCCTGGCCGACCGGGTCAGCGGCCTGCTACCGCAGCTGCTGGCCCAGGCGGAGGCGGCCGGCTTCTCGGTGTCGGACCTGTCGGTGACCGACCCGACGCTGGAGGCGGCGTTCATCGCTCTGACCGGAAAGGACCTGCGCGAATGACCACGGCAGGACCCGCGCCGATGCGCCCGGTCCGCGCCGCGGCGCTGACCGCCTTCGGGGGGATGCTCCTGCGCGACCTGCGGGTGGTCACCCGCGAGCGCGGCCGCTTCCTCACGCGCACGCTGAGCCAGCCGCTGTTGCTCGTGTTCGTGTTCACCTACGTCTTCCCCAAGATCGGCCAGGGCTTCCGGGTCGCGGGGGACCAGGGCACCTTCACCGACGTGCTCGTCCCCGGGGTGCTGGCCATCACCGTGCTCATCAAGGGCATCCAGGCGGTGGCGCTGCCGCTGGTGCAGGAGTTCGGCTACACCCGCGAGATCGAAGACCGGGTCATGGCGCCGCTGCCGATCTGGGCGGTCGCGGTCGAGAAGATCGTGGCCGGCGCCGCCCAGGGTCTGCTGGCGGCGCTGATCGTCTTCCCGGTCGTCCAGTTTGTGCCTGCAGAGCCGGTGGCGCTGCGGCTCAGCTGGCCGGCGCTCGTGACGGTATGCCTGTTGGGGGCGCTGCTCGCCTCGGCGCTGGGCCTGGCACTGGGCACGAACGTCGAGCCCAATCAGGTGCCACTGATGTTCAGCGTCGTGATCCTGCCGATCACCTTCCTGGGAGCGACGTACTTCCCGTGGGCCCAGCTGGCCCCCATCCGCTGGCTGCAGGTCCTGGTGCTGGCCAACCCACTCGTCTACATCGCCGAGGGCTTCCGCATGGCGCTGACACCCCAGCTGCCCCACATGCCGGCCTGGGCGGTCCTGACGGCCCTGGCCGGGTTCACGGTCGTCATGACGCTTGCCGGCGTGTACGGCTTCCGTCGCCGCGTGCTGAGCTGAGGACCGCCCGTCGTCGGCGGACGCGCGGCCCCCTAGGTGTGCCGCATCCGCCAGTGCCCCGCCGCCTCACCAGCCGCGCGGGACGTCAAGGCTGGCAGCCTCTCCAGGTTCCTGCCGCCATACGTCGCACCCGCCAGACCGTTTGGTGTTGCCGCTGATACTACTTCTAGCCACTTCATCCTTTTTTGAGGATGAAATGGGGCGAGAGCGGGCTCACAGTGCCGGTGCATGGCGAGGGCTTCGCGGGACAGGGGGCCCATTTGCCAGCGGGTGTCGCTCATTGGAGGGGGAGTCATCGTGCGTGCTGTGGTTCGCCTTCTGACAACGCTTCTCGTGGTCGGGCAGGTGGTTTTATCAACCCCCGCGGGTGCTGCCGGCGGGGACCTGGCGGCGACGCTGGCACCAGTCGCATCGACGCCCTACGCACGCAACAGCGTGTCCTACAAGCAGGGTCTGACCGCCTCGCTGTTGGCGTTGTCCCTCGACGGCCCGGGTGAAGCTCGCGTCGAGGCGGTGGCGGCGGATGCGGCGGCGTTGTACGCGGACCCGGTGCGCTACGACGGTGACGGCGCAGGTCGCACCGGCTACCTGGACGACATGCACCTGGCGTCGTACCTGTCGTCGCGACTCGACGGGACGGCGGAGGGAGTCGAGCGGACCGCACTGTCGGGTGCCCTCGTCGACCTGCTCACCGCTGGTCGGCTCACCGCGAGTGCCACCATCGGTGACGCTGAGATCGCGCTGGGCACCCAGGCGCCCGAGACGGCGGCGACCGTCACGCCGGAGGAGGAGCCGCAGCGCAAGCAGCAGCTTGCGGCCGGCGAGGATCCTGCCGACGAGGTGACCGACGTCGCCACGCCCCAGGGATGGGAGGCGGCCAGCCGCGAGCTGTCCAGTGCCCAGCGCGCCTTCGACAAGAGCGACGAGGCGCTCCTCGCGGGCCTCGCGGTGACCGCGTCGACGCACCAGGCCCAGGCATGGCGGCACGCGTTCAACGCCCTCGAGCACCTGGGCATCGCTTACCAGGGCGATGCCGACGGGGACGGGATCCTGGACCTGCTGGAGCTCCGTGTAGGGGCCAGCCCGCTTCGAGCGGACACCGACGCCGACGGACTGACCGACAGGTTCGAGATCGACCGGGCCTTGGCGTTTCACCTGCCCAGCGCTGCCGACACGGACGGTGACGGGCTGGCCGATGGCCAGGAAGACGTCGACGGCGACGGACTGTCCGCAGGTTCCGAGCAGGCAGTCGGGACCGACCCGATGGAGCCCGACACCGACGGCGACCGGGTCGGGGACGGCCAGGAGGTCGAGGACGGCACGGATCCTCTGAAGGCCGACAGCGACGGTGATGGCTTGCTCGACGGCGTCGAGCCCAACGCAGCCACCGATCCCACGCTGTTCGACACGGACGGCGATGGTGTCAGCGACGGCCAGCAGCTCCTGACCTTCCGTGCGGACGGTCCCGACGGGGTCCAGGTCGCGCTGACCGGCCACGGCGACCTCGTGTCCGCCCTCAACGTTCGTCGCGTTGAAGCCGATCCGCGTGGCTCCGCCGCCGCGCTCGGACAGGTTGGTCCCGCGTACGACGTCTCCCTCGATCCGGAGGTGTCGTCGGGGTTGGTGCAGGCAGAGCTGGCGCTGCCGTTCGATCCCGCCTCGCTGCAGGCGGGCGCCGATCCTGCGGATCTGCGCGTCTTCTACCTCGACGAAGCACAGCAGGTGTGGGTTCCCGCCAGCGACAACCAGCAGGTCGACGCCAACGCGAATGTCGTGCGAGCGGTCGTCGACCACCTCTCGACCTACGCGATCTTCGACATCCGCAACTGGGACCAGACCTGGACCGCACAGACCAACCCTTGCAAGACGCGGGACGGCGGTGACGTCGGAGGCGACATCGTCCTGCTCGACCTGACGTTCGTCCTGGACAGCTCAGGCTCGATGTCGTGGAACGACCCGCAGGGCCTGCGCAAGACCGCCGCCAAGAGCTTCGTCGACGCGCTGCTGCCCGAGGACCGCGCCGCGGTCGTCGACTTCGACTCCTGGGCGAAGATCTTGCAGTCGCTCACGACCGACAAGGACGCGGTCAGAGCCGCGATCGACGCGTTGATGCCTGGGGCGGCACCAACATCGCGGCGGGTGTGAGCACCGCCAACAATCTGCTGGTCAACAACGACGCCCCCGACCGCGCCCGGATGATGATCCTGCTGACCGACGGCGAGGGCTACTACAACCCCCAGCTGACCCTCGACGCGAAGGTCAACGGGATCACGATCCACACGATCGGGCTGGGCTCCTCCGTCGACGTTGCGCTGCTGCAGTCCATCGCCACCGAGACCGGCGGCCAGTACCACGGCGTCGCCAACGCCGACCAACTCCCCGACGTGTTCCGTCGCCTGTCCGAAGAGACCAGCGGCGATCCGGCGGCGGCACGCGACACGGACCAGGACGGTCTCAACGACTGCGTCGAGATCGAAGGGGCGCTCAGCGGCTCGACCTTCGAGCGCTACCGCTCGGACCCGACCGACCCCGACACCGACGGTGACGGGGCGCCCGACGGCGTCGAGGTGGAACCCGCCGGGTCCGTCAACGGAATCCCCGCCGGCGCCGGCCTGTACAGCGTCCACTCGGACCCGGCCGACCCCGACACCGACGACGACGGTGCCTACGACGCGCAGGAGCTGGAGGCCGGGACCTTCGCGTGGTCGCGGGACACCGACGGCGACGGTTCCCTCGACGGTGTCGAGATGGAGGTCCACTCCGACCCCTTCGACCCCAACACCGACGGCGACGCCTTCGACGACGGCTACGAGGAGCGCCACCGTTCCGACGGGCTCGACCCACTGCTGTTCGACGAGAAGGTCAGCAAATGGCGATACGCCACCGACTTCGCCAAGGGCCTGGTCTTCGGAGACGCCTGGCGCAGCGACACCCTGGCGTGGCTGGCCGGCAACATCGCCTCCGGAGCGTCCAGCGCGATCCCGGTCATCGGATGGGTCACGGGCACGCTGGCCGACCTGCGTGACACCGTCGCCAACCTCTTCCGGGGCGACTGGGCCGGCGCCGGCTTCAGCGCGCTGGGGGTCATCCCCTACGGGGGTGACGCGGCCGAGATCGCCGGGACGGTCGGCACCTTCATCCTCCGCAACAGCGACAAGGGCGACGAGGTGGCGGCGCTCGTCGCCAAGCTCGACGAGAGATCCCGGTGTCGGCACGCGCCCGGGTGCTGCGCGAGACCACGGAGTTCTGGGACGAGCTCAAGCTGCTCGGCTTCTCCGACGAGGTGCTCGTGCGGCTCGGACGGGGACGCTACGGGCTCGACCACATCGCCGAGGCCATGACGCGCGCCCGGCACGTGGACGGCGTCGCCGCCGACTTCTTCGCCACCGGGAGAAGCGGCGAGGGGTTCCTCGAAGGAGTCCTGGGCGCCACCACGCGCGGGGTCGACAAGCAGGTCTGGCGATCCACTCGAGACTTGAACATCGGGTTCGGACGTACTTCGACGTGCTCGTCGATGGTGTGGCGCATGAGTCCAAGGTGGGGTACGTGCGCTTCAGCCGCCGCATCCAGAGGCAGATCGAGAAAGACGCTGCCCTGCTCAACGCGGAAAGGATCGACGGAGCGCGCTGGCACTTCTTCGCGAGCCCGCGGTCGAACTCACTGGGTGCCGATCCCCGTGTCTTGGACTTGCTCGAGGCGAACGGCATCGGCTACACCATTCACCTACCGAACGGATGACGCGGACAATGCTGGTCGACAAGCCGTGGCCGGAGCTGACCCGCCAGGAGGCCAAGGCCTACCTGGCGCAGTTCGTGGCCGAGCAACCGCAACGCATCGACCAGCTCAGGCGGCTGAGCGAGGCCACCGGGGGGCCCACCGCCGAGGAGCTGGACCTCGGCCCGGACAGTCTGGTGGCGCTGTGGCGCTGGGCACGCCAGCGCCTGTCGTGGAACGAGGGCTACGAACCGCCACGGGACGCTGGCTGGCCGGCGTCGCGGCGGCCGGGCCCCGAGGACCTGCCGCCCCTGGCCGAGCTGCCGTCATGGGCCGGCGGTGATATCCGCGACGCCGCCGAGTTCTCGCCGGACACCCTGTGGCTGATCGACATGGTCGCCCGCTACTTCGCCGAGGTGGCGCGCCGCGGCCACCCGGCGGCGCAGTGGCGCGCGGGGCACTCGCGCATCAGGGCTACGCCGAGCAGAACCGCCCGGTGCTGAAGTGGTGGACGAGGCGACCTCAACCCCATCCTGCTGGTGACCGTCGTCGCCTCCCGGCACCTCAAGGGTAGGCCCAGGTCGGCCGAAGGCGAGGACCTCAAGCAGCTCTATGACATCCATGTGGGGCTGCTCGATGGCTGACGCGGACACCGCGGTGCTGGTCGACAGGCCGTGGCCGGAGCTGACCCGCCAGGAGGCCAAGAGTATGGAGGGAGCGGGAAGTGCAGACTGACTCTGGCGACTTCGATGGGGACGTTGATGACCTGTTCGAGGTGGCGGAGTATGACCTCAGCGGGGAGTGGACCTACGACATCTACCTCGACGACTGGTTCGCAGCAGCCGGCGAAGACCACGTCAGAGAGCTGATCCGCCGGCTGCAAGCCGACCCTCGGATCGTGGAGGTCCATCACGAGGACCGCGAACACCTGCTGGTGAACGCTCCCGACCTGACGCCGGACAGCCTGCACCATCTCGTCCAGCAGTGGTTCGACCAGCACCGCGAGGAGATAGAGCGCAGCATCGACCTCGATTGAGCAGTCCTCGGGCCTGGCCACCGGCGGCGCTGTTCGTTGGCGGAGTACAGCAGGATGCCGCGCCGCGGTGGGATCACGGCAGCCGAGCTGGTCGATGGGACGGCGAAGCGCAGGCCTTCGCGGGCGGCCGCGGTCCTCGGTGCTCATGACGCCCGTCGGCGGTCCTTGACCTGCCGCGCAGCGCGCACGACCCTGAAGGCCCGCACCGGCCGTCCGCGGCAAGGACATCCGCTTGGGCCCGACTCAACGCCCCGACGGCTCGGCCCCTCCCCCGGCCGAGCCGTTCCCGCGCGTCCCCGCGTACGCCTGGGCCTGGCTGCAGCGCTCGAGGCCGGTGCTGCACGAGGCCGCGCGGCGCCTGACCGGCGGGCCGCCCAGCGCCCGCTTCATGGCCGACCTGCGCGAGCGCTTCACCCAGGACCCGTTCACCCGCGAGGTCCTCATCGGCGTCATCGCCGACGTCGCCTTCCGCGGACGGGTGCCCGAGCGCCGGCCGCCGGGCGCATCGTGGGACCGGGGACTGACCTGGTGGGCAGCCGCGATCGCCGGCGCGACCCCGTCGGAGTTCGAGCGCCGCAGCCGCGCCCAGCCCGCAGGTCAACGCCAACTGTTCGCCGTCGAGACCGACTCCGCCCCGGGCCCGGCCCGCAGCCCGGGGCGCCGCAGCGGGAGTCCCGAGCGGGTCATGCTGGCGCGGGCGCTGCGCGAGCTGCTCGCCGCCGCCGAGGGCGACCAGGTGCCCGCCGACGCGGTGCGTCAGTTGCTGACCCGCCTGGAGCCAGACACCTGAGCCGGCTCAGACCTGGGGGTGGGCCACCGCCGTGACGGCACCGGCCCGGTGAGGCAGCCGACGCGCGGGTCGTGCGGACCTGACCCGGGCGTGGCCCGATGCCACCATCACCAGCAACGCGCCAGCTAGCAGCAGCCACGGCCAGCGGGCGGCGGGCTGGTCGGGTGGGCCGACGCGCACCACGCTGGCGGCTCGGGTAACCAGGGTGTCGCCCTGGCGGGTCTCCAGCACGTACGCCGCATGCAGCGGCGAGCCGCCGCCGGCGGGCAGGCGCGACGGGTCGAAGGTGAACGTGACCGTGCGACGAGTCTGCGGGGCCAGGTCCACCACCTGGTCGGGCAGGCCCAGCCAGTCCGCCGAGCCGGACCCGCCCAGCTGCGCCCCGCCGCCGGCAAGCGGCACGGCCGAGACCGCATACAGCCGCACCCGCCGAGGCTCGGGCGTGAGGTTGGTCAGATCGACCGCGGCCGGCAGCGCCTCGTCGGCCGTCTGCAGGAGCCAGCGGCCCTGCGGGTCGCGCGACGCCTGAGGGACCAGCTCGACCCCGTCGGTGCCGACCGCCGCGGC
>DASZOD010000099.1:0-13045 GCA_035550935.1 Egibacteraceae bacterium
CCTGGGTGCAGGAGGCGCGACAGGGCGTGCTCGTCGTCGGGCCCGACGTCGGCCTGCCCGACGCGGTGCCGGCAACCCTGGACCAGGCCCGGCCCGGCGACCCGGCGCTGATCGGCTACACCTCGGGCACGACCGGGGCCCCCAAAGGCGCCGTGCTGTCGCACGGCAACCTGCTGGCGGGCAGCGAGTCGCTGCGGCTGGCTTGGCGGTGGACGGCCGCCGACCGGCTGGTGCTGGCGCTGCCGCTATTCCATGCCCACGGGCTCTGCGTCGGCCTGCACGGCACGCTGCTGGCCGGCGGCTCGGCGGTCCTGCTGCCCCGCTTCGACGCCGACGCCGTGCTCGACGCCACCCGGGCGCAGCGGGCGAGCCTGTTCTTCGGTGTGCCCACCATGTACCGGCGCCTGCTGCGGTCGCCGCGCGTCGGCGAACTGGCGCGCCTGCGGCTGTGCGTCTCGGGCTCCGCGCCCCTTCACGCCGAGCTGCACCGGCGCCTGAGCGAAGCGGCCGGCCAGCAGGTGATCGAGCGCTACGGGTTGACCGAGACGCTGATGAACGCCTCCAACCCCTACGACGGCGAGCGGCGTCCGGGCAGCGTCGGGCTGCCGCTGCCGGGAGTCGAGCTGCGCCTAGCCGACGACGGCGAGATCCTCGTGCGCGGACCGAACGTCTTGGGCGGCTACTGGCGCCGCCCGCAGGCCACCGCGGCCGCCTTCGCGCGGGGGTGGTTCCGCACCGGCGACCTCGGTGGGCTGGACCCCGACGGCTACCTGCGCATCATGGGGCGCTCCAAGGAGCTGATCATCACCGGCGGCCTCAACGTCCACCCCCGCGAGGTCGAGGACGTCCTGTCGGAGCATCCGGGCGTCGCCGAGGTCGCGGTGGTCGCCACCGCCTCGCGGGAGTGGGGCGAGACGGTCACCGCCTACGTCGTGCCCGCCGCCGCCCGCCCCGACCCTCAGGAGCTGATCGCCTTCGCCGCCGAGCGCCTGGCGCCCTTCAAGCGGCCCCGGCGGGTCGTGTTCGTCGACGACCTGCCCCGCAACGCCCTGGGCAAGGTCCTCAGAGGAGAGCTCGCCGGCCGCCGCCTGTTCTGCTGAGGACCGGAGGGCGCGTCAGCGCCCGCAGGCGAGACCCTGCTGAGGACCGGAGGGCGCGTCAGCGCCCGCAAGCGAGACCCGTGCTGAGGACGAAAGGACGGTCATCTAGGGTGAAAATGCCATCGAGCGGCGCTGGGAGGCTGAGCTCATGCGGCGTCGGCCTTGGCCAGGGCGACGGTGTGACCCAGCCCTTTCAGCGCCACATCGCGCAGTCATGGGGCCGGGGTGCGGGCCAGGATCACGGTCCGTCGCGGCCGACATCCCCAGCATCAGCCGCCGCAGCGCCTACCGGGCCGTCGCCGCAGACCAACTGCCCACCATCAGACTCGGCCGCCGCCTCCTCGTCCCCACCGCCCGGCTGTTCGAGCTGCTTGCTCTGCCTGCTGACGTCGGGAGCACGAACAACGAGCCTGCTTCCTGAGGCAAGCCGCCCGCAGGGAGGCGGGCCAGTGGCATGCCCGCGCGCACTCGCCCATCGGGAAACCCGCATCGCGCGCTCATCAGTGGGGCTCCGAGATCGTGACCGGTCCATTCGGCACGACCTCGATAGTGAGTGTGCTGTCGCGCAGCAGCGACATTCCTACGAGCGCAGCGCCGGCCGTTTGACACACCAGGACGCGGCGGACGCGACCGTGCAGAGGACGCGAGCCTCGTGGGTCCGGAGTGCTGTGGTGCTGCCATCAGCGAGCTGCGCCTCCACGAACTCTTGTTCAGTCAGAGCAAGGGAGGACACGGACTCGGCGGGAAGGGTCAGGTCCCCGGTGAAGCCGGTGTCCACAACCGCGTGTACCTCGACGCCCTCATCGCTGGACTCGTCGCCGAAGACAGTCAGTTCGATGATGGCTCACGGCCATCAGGGGAGATGCGCTCGCGCACCTATGCGGTGGTCCGCCGGCGGATGCGGTGAGCGGCTCGGCGCCCGACGCGCACGAGGTGGAACACGCCACCTGCCATCTCCTCCCGTGCCAGGTCGAACGCAGCCAGTTCCTCGTCGGCGAGCACGTGGCGGCCGCTTTCGACGTCAATCACGAGGAAGCGCCCGTCGTGTTCAGGCTCCACGCGGGGACGGATCAGGTGGTCATGGAGCTCCCAGCCACGCTGGACGACCTCGTCAGGGCTCAGCTGCTTCACGCTTGTCATGCCACGGCAGACCCGCCGCCAAGAGACCGTGGTGAATGGATGGGCGCGAACCGCGGCCGCTTCCCGCGGTAGTGGAGGAAAGACTCGAAAGCCTCGGGCGGGGAACGTGGCGATGAACTCGAACGGCTGCGCCCTGCGCTCCTCAGCAGAGGTCTCGCCTGCGGGCGCTGCCGCGCCCTGGGGTCCTCAGTCCTCGACGACGTGGGCGGCGAAACGCGCGCGGGCGGCCGCCCAGGCGGCGTCGTCGAAGCCGCCCCCGGGACGGAGCGCGGCGGCGGCGGCCCAGGCCATCGCCAGCGCGTGGTGGCTGTTGTCGTGCACGAACAGTCCCTGGCGGCCGAAGGTCAGCAACGCCGGCTGGGCGTGGGCCCAGGCGTCCAACGTGGCGAACGCCGGCTCGAACCCTGCCCGGTACACCGGGTAGGCCTGCGCCAGGCGGCGCACCGCCACCTCGACTGGGGCGACGTCAGGCAGTTCGTGGCCTCGCAGCGTGGCGCGCACGATCGCCGCCAGGGTAGGGTCGTCGGCCGTCCACAGGTCGTCGTCCCGGCGGCAGGGCAGCTCGGCGCACAGCACGGTGCGCCCCGGCGGGTCGTCACCGTCGCGGTAGTTCGTCGGCTCGGAGATGCGCGTGACCGGCGTCGAGGCCGCCGGCAGGTAGTGGGCGTCGTAGGGCGAGTAGCGGCCGACGGGCAGCACGAGGTAGACCAGCACCAGCGAGCGTGTCTCCAGCCGGCCGGCGGCCTCCAACACGTCGGGGGGCGCTGCGGGCTCGCTCATGCGCGCCAACGCCGCCAGCGGGATCGTCGACCACAGACGTCGGCCGGCGACGCTGCCGCCGCCGGCGACGGTGACCACCACCCCGTCGGGGCGCAACGCGACGCGCTCGGCGGCGGCGCCGAAGCGCAGCTGGGCGCCGGCTGCCGCCGCCGCCTGGGCCAGCCGCTCGCTGATCTGGCCGAACCCGCCGCGCGGGTAGTAGAAGAACCCGCCGCCGGCGGCGCCGCTCAGCACCCGCCGCAGCAGTTTGGCGGGCGAGTCGGCGCTGACCCGCCGGCGAGCCTGTTGCCCGCTGAGCTCGTCGGGCGCCAGCCCCCACAGCTTGCGGGCGTAGGGGAAGTAGAAGCGCTCGCAGAGGGTCGGCCCCAGCCCCGCCCGCAGCACCTCGGCGAAGGTGTCGGCGCCGGGCCGGCGCGCCCAGGCGGTGGCCGCGTCCCAGGCGGCGGCCAGCGCCAGCGACGGCGGCAGCTGCCGGGCCAGGTCGCCGGGACGCAGCGGGAAGGCGATCCAGCGGCCGGCCAGCCGGATGCGTCCCCGGCGGGGTCGCCGTTGCAGGTCGTCGCCGAGCAGCGCCCGCAGGTCGGCCAGGATGGCCGGATCGGTCGACGGGTGCAGCCGGTGGCTGCCCAGGTCGACGCGGATCCCGCCGACCTCCAACGACGCCGCGGCACCCCCCGGACCGGCCGCCCGCTCCAAGACGACGACGCGATGGTCGCCGCGGGCGGCCCGGTAGGCGGCGCCCAGCCCGGCCGGTCCGGCTCCGAGGACCACCAGGTCGGCGGTCACGCGCAGCGTGGGTAGCCGATCGTCGGCGCGCCCGCGTAACGCAGCGACACCCGGGCCCCCCGGACGTGGGCGGGCGCCGCCATGACCCGGGCGCGCACCTGGGGACCGGCGTCCAGCCGCAGCCGGTACACCGCGTCGTGACCGTAGAACTCGACGGCCTCGACGACGGCATCGTCGCCGGCCTCCACCGCCACCTGTTCGGGACGGACCAGGAGGTCCACCGGGCCGTGGGCCTCGGCGCGCAACGGCACCGCCCCGATCGGGCTGGCGGCCCGCCGCCCGTCGGCCCGTCCCGGCACGAAGTTCGCTTCGCCGACGAAGGTCGCCACCGCCCGCGACGCCGGCGCCGCGTACAGCTGCGGCGCCGGGGCGTGCTGCTCGATGCGTCCGTCGAGCATGACCGCCACCTCGTCGCCGACCAGGAAGGCTTCTTCCTGGCCGTGGGTGACGAACAGGACGGTGACCTTGAGCGCGCGCAGGAGGTCGACCACGTCGCCGCGGACCTGCGCCCGCAGGGACGCGTCGAGGTTGGAGAAGGGCTCGTCGAGCAGCAGCACCGCGGGACGGGTGGCCAGCGCCCGGGCCAGCGCCACCCGCTGCTGCTGGCCTCCCGACAGCGTGGCGGGCATCCGGTCGGCCAGTCCGGACAGCTCGACCAGCGCCAGGGCCTCCTCCACACGGCCCGAGCGGCGCTGCTCGCGTGACAGGCCGAAGCCGACGTTGCCACGGACCGACAGGTGCGGAAACAGCGCCCAGTCCTGGAACACCATCCCGACCCGCCGCCGCTCGGCGGGCACGAAGACACCGGGCCCGGTCAGCACCCGGCCGCCGAGGCGGACGGCCCCGGCCTCGGGACGCTCCAGCCCCGCGATGACCCGCAGCAGGGTGGTCTTGCCGCAGCCGCTGGGCCCCAGCAGCGCCACCACGGAGCCGGCGGTGACCTCCAGGTCGACCCCGCGCAGCACCGGCTCGGCGGCGAACGCCTTGTCGACCCCGGCGACCGCGACGGCTGCGGCGCTCGTGTCGCCCGCCGCCTGAGCCGCCCGCCCCGTCATGGTGAGGTTCGGCATACCTAAGAAGGTAACCCACCGCGGGCCGCGCGCGCCAACGACCGAGCAGACCACCGCGCCCACGAGTGGAATGCAGGGGCCGGAAGGAGGGCCCAGGGCGTGGACGCAGGGCCGGAAGGAGGGTCCAGGGCGAGGCGCGCCTGTCGCCGCTACGCGGCGGTGATCAGCTCCTGCTGCAGGCGCGCCAGCGCCTGGTTCTCGATCTTGCGCACCGACTCGCGCGACAGCCCCAGCTCGCGCCCCAGCGCGTCCAGGGTCAGCACCTGGCGGCCGTCCAGGCCGTAGCGGCGCTGCAGGACGTACCAGCTGCGCTCGTCCAGATGCTGCTGGGCCATCTGGAACAGCCCCTCGACGAAGTTGCGCTCGACGACCTCGTCGGCAGGCGAGTCCTCGGCGACGGCGACGAACTCTCCCAGGTCGCTGGCGTCGCTGTCGTAGCCGACAGGTCGGTCCAGCGACGTCATGGCGTGGTCGCCGTCGAGGGCGCGGCGGACCTTCGCGGTGCTGAGGCGGGTCGCCTTGGCCAGCTCGTCGATGCTGGGCTCGCGGCCGGTCTCGGACTCCAGGCGAGCGGCGGCGGCGCGGACCTTGACCAGCGCGTCGTGCAGTGCCACCGGCAGTCGGATCGTGCGCTCGCTGCCGGCCACGCCGCGCTGGATGGCCTGGCGGATCCACCACGTCGCGTAGGTGGAGAACTTGTAGCCGCGGCGCCAGTCGAACTTCTCCACCGCGCGCAGCAGCCCGAGGTTGCCCTCCTGGATGAGCTCCCCCAGGTCCAGGGTCGAGCGCTTCGAGAACTGCGCGGCGACGCTGACCACCAGCCGCAGGTTGGCGGCGACGAAGTGGTCGAAGGCGGCGTGGCCCTCCTCGACGGCCCGCTCGAGCTCCTCGCGGCTGTCCTTGATCCCAGCGTCCAGCCGGTCCTGGGCGGCGCGCCCGGCCTCGATCGCCTTCGCCAGACGCACCTCGTCCTCAGCCGTCAACAGCCGGACCTTGCCCAGCTCTGAGAAGTAGAGATCGAGGAGGTCTTCGGGGACGCTCATTCGTCCACCCTTCCACGGCTTGTGCGTCGCTTCACATACCTACCCAACACTGGGGGGGAGGACAACTGTTCCCGACAATCCTGGCCATACGCATGGTAGTTCGGCGCGCACTGACCGCTGGACTGCCCTGAATGGCCACCAGACCAGCGCTGGGCCCCTCAGCAACGGCACGGTGGCGGGCAGGCTCTACGATGCCGGGTGGGATGAACCCGCTGCTGCGCCGCCTGGGCGGCTATCCGCTGGCCGCCTACCAGGACCTGAAGGCCGAACTGGCCGCCGACGGCGGCCCGCTGCACGACTTCTCCATCGGCGACCCCATCGAGCCGACCCCGGCGTTCATCCGCCGGGCGCTGATCGAAGGAGTCGGTGAGGTCAGCCAGTACCCGACCGCCTCCGGGCTGCCGGCGCTGCGCTCGGCGATCGCCGGCTGGGTCGGGCGGCGCTTCGGCGTCACGGTCGACCCGGACACGCAGGTGCTGCCGACCGCCGGCAGCAAGGAGGCGATCTTCCACCTGCCGCTGGGCATCGTCGACCCCACAGGCGACCGGCGGGCCGTGCTGTGGGGCGCTCCCGGCTACCCGGTGTACGAGCGCGGCCAGCTGTTCGCGGGCGGCACGAGCGACCCGGTGACGTTGAGCGCCGAGCACGGCTGGCGGCTGGAGCTTGCCACGCTGGACCCCCGGCGGCTCCAGGCCGCGTGCCTGACGTGGCTGAACTACCCCCACAACCCGACCGGCGCCGCCGTGGACACGCAGTTCTACCGACGGGCGCTGGAGACGGCCCGTGCGCACGGCCTCGTGCTCGCCAGCGACGAGTGCTACGCCGACGTCTACGCCGACGGCGGCGCACTGCCACCGTCGCTGCTGCAGGTCGCCGACGCGGACCTGACCGGTGTCGTCGTCGCCTTCAGCCTCTCGAAGCGCTCGGGGATGACCGGCTACCGCAGCGGTGCGCTGGTGGGCGACGCCGAGCTCATCGCCGCTCAGCGCACCCTGCGCCCCAACATCGGCACGGCAAGCCCAGAGTTCGTCCAGCACGCGGCGGTTGCGGCGTGGAACGACGACGCGCACGCCGCCCAGCGCCGCGCGGTCTTCGACGCCAAGCGCACGATCGTGCTGGGCTTCCTCGACGAGGCCGGCCTGACCGTCAGCGGCAGCGAGGCCACGTTCTACGTGTGGTTCGCCGCACCCGGGGGCGACGACGCGGCCTACGTCCGGGCGCTGCTGGGCCACCGGATCATCGCCTCTCCGGGGGCCGCCTTCGGCCCCGCCGGGCGCGGCTGGCTGCGCCTGGCGCTGGTGCCCAGCGTGGACGGTTGCCGGGAGGCCATCGCGCTGTGGCGCGAGGCGATCGCGTCGGGGACACTGCCCGGCCATGGATGAGCGCCGTCGCACCGCCGCCACCGAGGCCTACCTGGCGGCCACCGTCGACCGGGCCTACGCCGAGGGCAGCTTCGACACCCTCGAGGCGCGCGACGCGGTGACCGCCGCTCTGGACCTGCTCGACCGCGGCGCGGTCCGGGTGGCAGAGAAGGTCGACGGCGAGTGGGTCGTCCACCAGTGGCTGAAGCGGGCGATCCTGCTGTCGTTCCGCCAGCGGGCCATGCAGACGGTCGAGGTCGGTCCGTTCGAGTACCACGACAAGGTCCCGCTCAAGACCGGCTACGCGCAGGCGGGGGTGCGGGTGGTGCCCCCCGCGGTGGTGCGCCACGGCGCCTTCGTCGAGCCCGGTGCGGTGCTGATGCCCTCCTACGTCAACATCGGCGCCCGGGTCGGCTCGGGCACGATGGTCGACACCTGGGCGACGGTCGGTTCCTGCGCGCAGATCGGCCGTGACGTCCACCTGTCCGGCGGCGTGGGCATCGGCGGGGTGCTCGAGCCGCCCGGCGCCCGGCCGGTGATCGTCGAGGACGACGCCTTCATCGGTTCCCGCTGCATCGTCGTCGAGGGCGTCATCGTCGAGGCCGGGGCGGTGCTGGCCGCCGGCACCGTCCTGACGGCCTCCACCCGCGTGCTCGACGTCACCGACGAGCAGCCCGTCGAGCACTCCGGGCGCGTGCCGGCCCGCTCGGTGGTGATCCCCGGCGCCCGCCCCAAGCAGTTTCCTGCCGGCACCTACCAGGTGCCGTGCGCGCTGATCATCGGCCGGCGGTCGGCCAGCACCGACCGGAAGGTGTCGCTCAACCAGGCGCTGCGCGAGCACGACGTGGCGGTGTGACCACCGGGTGAGCACGCTGGGCGACCTCCTGCTCGAGCTGCTGGCCCTGCCCTGCGTGACGGGACAGGAAGGCCCGATCGCCGACTGGCTGGCGGACCGCTATAGGGACGAGCGGGTGGCCCGCGTCGGCAACTCGCTGGTCGTCGGGGCGGTCGACGACCCCCGCCCCACCGTGGTGCTGGCCGGCCACACCGACGTCGTTCCGCCCACCGACGCCGACCGCGTCCCCCGGCGCGAGGGCCCACGCATCGTCGGCCGGGGCGCCAGCGACATGAAGTCCGGGCTGGCCGTGGCCATGGACTGCTTCGAGGACTCCGCGCTGCGCGCCGGCCCCCACCACCTGGTGTTGGTGGCCTACGCCGGCGAGGAGGGGCTGCACCCGAACAACGAGCTCGGCGCGGTGCTCGACGCGGTGCCGGTGGTGCGTGGCGCGCAGCTGGCCATCGTGTTGGAGCCGACCGACCTGCGCGTGCAGCTGGGCTGCCTGGGCGCGCTGCACGCCGAGGTCACCGTGCACGGCCGGGCGGCGCACTCGGCGCGGCCCTGGCAGGGCGACAACGCGCTGACGAAAGCCGGCGCGTTGCTGACCGCCCTGCACGCTCGCCGGCCCCAGGACGTCGAGGTCGACGGCCTGGTGTTCCGCGAGGTGCTGACCGCCACCCAGGCGTGGACCCGCAACGCCCGCAACGTCGTGCCCGACGCGTTCACCGTCAACGTCAACTACCGCTTCGCACCCGACAAGGACCTGCCCGCGGCCGAGCGGCGACTGCGTGAGCTGCTGGGCACCGCGGGCGAGGTCACCGTCACCGACCGGGCGCCTGCGGGGCGTCCGGGCCGCGACGCGCCGCTGCTCGCGGCGTTCCTGCGCGCGGTCGCCGCCCCGGTCGGTCCGAAGCAGGCCTGGACCGACGTCGCGCGCTTCTCCGCGCTCGGGGTGGCGGCGCTGAACTACGGACCGGGCCTGACCGCCCAGGCCCACCAGGCCGGCGAGTGGGTGCCCGAGGCGAACCTGGACGTCGCCCGCGCAGCGCTGGCGGGCTTCCTGGCGGGCGCCGGTCAGCCCTGAAGGGCCCGCCCATCGGGCACCGTCAGTCGGGCGTGCCCTGTGCCGCCAGGAACAGCGCCATGCGGGCCGCCTCGGCGGCCGACAGCCGGAACGTGCCCACGCAGCTGTCGTCACGCCACAGGCTGAGCACGAGGATGTCGCGGTCCTCGTGCCAGGTGGCGCGCAGGCCGGTCCCGCGCTCGTCGACGAACAGCTCCCGACGGTGCAGCCGGGTCACGTCGGCCATGCGCGGCACACTTGCGCGCAGCGCGAGGTCGCGTCAAGGGGCCGACCGGCCGGTGGCCCACCGCGGTGCCCGCCGCGGTCGCCTCCCGGGGATCGTCGTACCCGCCGTGCACAATGGGCGCGCCTCCCAGGCGCCGCCGACGAGCTGCTGATCGACAGGACCGCGCCCGCCGTGAGCCCCCGCCGAGCCCTGCCCGCGCCGAGCTACAACGCCGCGTCCATCAGCGTGCTCGAGGGGCTCCAGGCTGTTCGCAAACGGCCCGGCATGTACGTCGGCTCGACCGACGAGCGCGGGCTGCACCATCTGGTGTGGGAGGTCGTCGACAACGCCGTCGACGAGCACCTGGCCGGCCATGCCCGCAGGATCGCCGTCACCATCCGCGCCGACGGCGGCATCGAGGTCGCCGACGACGGGCGGGGCATCCCCGTCGAGCAGCACCCGAAGGAACGCAGGCCCGCGGTCGAGGTGGTGCTGACCAGGTTGCACGCGGGCGGCAAGTTCGACCGGCAGGCCTACGCCATCTCGGGCGGACTGCACGGCGTCGGCGTCTCGGTGGTGAACGCCCTGTCGGCGCGGACCGAGGTCGAGGTGGCCCGCGACGGCCGGCGCCACGCGATCGGGTTCGTCCGCGGCAGGCGCAGCGACCCGCTGCGGGGGGTGGGCCGGGCCAGGCGCGCCGGCACGGTCGTGCGCTTCTGGCCCGACCCGACGATCTTCGACAGCACCGACTTCGACGCCGAGGTCGTCGCCACCCGCCTGCGGGAGACCTGTCTGCTCAACCCCGGCCTGCGCATCGACTTCGCCGACCAGCGCAGCGCCCGTCGTGAGACCTTCCGCTTCCCCGGCGGGCTGGTCGACTTCGTCGCCGCCCTGCTGGGCGACGACGAGCCCCTGCTGGCCCGGCCGGTGCTGATCTCGCGCGCGGAGGTCTTCGAGGGCGGGCCGTTGGCCTGCGACATCGCGCTGAACTGGGTGGCGGGCGGCTTCGACGAGCGTGTGCGCAGCTACGTCAACGTCATCCGCACGCGCGATGGCGGCGCCCACGAGGAAGGGTTCCGCAAGGCGATCACCGGCACCGTCAACCGCTGGGGACAGGCCAGCCGGGCGTTCAAGAAGGCCGACCCCGCCCTGACGGGCCAGGACCTGCGCGAGGGCATGACGGCGGTCATCAGCGTGAAGATGCCCGACCCGCAGTTCGAGGGGCAGACCAAGGGCAGGCTGGCCAGCCCGCTGATGCGTCGCTTCGTCGAGCGCGGCACCAACGACGCGCTCGGCGAGTGGCTCGACGCCAACCCGGCGCTGGGCCGCAGGATCGTGCGCAAGGCCCAGGTCGCGGCCCGGGCCCGTGAGGCGGCCCGCCACGCCCGCGAGCTCACCCGGCGCAAGGGGATCCTCGACGCCGCCTCCGCCGGCCTGCCCGGCAAGCTCGCGGACTGCTCGAGCCGCAACCCCCAGGAGTGCGAGCTGTACCTGGTCGAGGGGGACTCGGCGGGGGGGTCGTCGAAGATGGCCCGCGACCGCCAGACCCAGGCGGTGCTGCCGCTGCGCGGCAAAGTGCTCAACGTCGAGAAGGCCCAGCTGCGGCGCGTCCTCGCCAACAGCGAGGTCCAGAACGTCGTCAAGGCCGTGGGCGCCGGCGTGGGCGACGACTTCGACGGCACCCGGCTGCGCTACCACAAGGTCGTCCTCATGGCCGACGCCGACGTCGACGGCGGGCACATCACCACCCTGCTGCTGACGTTGTTCTACCGGCTCATGCCCGCCCTGGTCGCCGGCGGCCACCTGTTCCTCGCCCAGCCGCCCCTGTACCAGCTGCGGCGGGGCACCACCACCCGCTACGCCATGAGCGACGACGAACGGGATCGGCTGCTGTCGGGCGCCTTCGCCGCCTCCGCGGCACAGGTGGACGTGCTGCGCTTCAAGGGGTTGGGGGAGATGGACGCGGCGCAGCTGTGGGCCACCACCATGGACCCGGTGCGGCGCACGCTGCTGCGGGTCACCGCGCAGGACGCTCGACGGGCCGACGCGGTGTTCTCGCTGCTGATGGGCGAGTCGGCGGCGGACCGCCGCGACTGGCTGGAGGTCAACGCCCGCTACGTCCGCCACCTGGACGTCTGAGGGTCCGGTGCGTCGCGACGGCTCCGGTGCGGACCGTTCAGGGCTGGTCAGGCGCCGCGAGCGCCTCGACCGCCGGCGCCAGGGCCACCAGGTGCCCGCGGTCGACGAGTTCCCCGGCGAGCGCCCGCAGCCGCTGGGCACCGCCGCGGCGCCGGTGGGACACCGTCTCGTGCAGCAGCCGGCCCACCGGACCGCTGGGCGAGTCCTGGCTGATCGGCGACCCCCAGGCGACGCGTCCGCCAGCGTCGACGTCGAACGGGTGCGCCGTGCTGCGGTAGCGCGGGCATCCGGCGCCGGCGTCGATCTCCTCGACGACGAGCACCCGTTGGCGCAGGTCGGCCTCGCCGGGCAGCACCGGCGTCACGGGATCGGCCAGCGACCACGCGCGCCCGGCCAGCGACAGCGCGAGGCGGTCCGAGCCCAGCATCCGGGCGAACAGCGCGACCTCCGCCACCGCCTCGAGGTGGCCGCCGGGGGGGAAGTCCCGCAGGAACGCCAGCAGGAGGGGGACGTGGCCGGCGAAGGCGAGGAAGGCCGGCCGGACCGCCGGTCCGGCCGCCAGGTCCTCAGCAGCTTCCCGGCGCAAGAAGTCGTGGCGTCGTTCCCAGTCCAGCATGGCCTGCCCCTGCGGTCGGCGGTGGCGTCCAGCATGCAGCGCGCCGGCGGCCGGCTGGCGAGAGCGACAGCCTGGGCTGTGGACGGTCTGGTGGCGGCGGTGGCGACCCGATGAACCTGGGGGCGGCGTGAGCAGGCAGCAGATGCTGTTCGGCGGCAGCGGTCGCGTCGTCGACGTCGACATCGTCGAGCGCGTCGAGCAGGCCTTCCTGGACTACTCGATGAGCGTGATCGTCGGGCGGGCGCTGCCCGACGTCCGCGACGGGCTCAAGCCGGTCCAGCGGCGCATCCTCCACGCGATGTGGGAGGCGGGGCTACGCCCCGGGCGGCCGTACCGCAAGTGCGCCGCCGTGGTCGGCGACGTCATGAAGAAGTACCACCCGCACGGCGACGCGTCGATCTACGACGCGCTCGTGCGCATGGCCCAGGATTTCTCCATGCGCGCGCCGCTGGTCGACGGGCACGGCAACTTCGGCTCGGTCGACGGCGACGCCGCCGCGGCGCTGCGCTACACCGAGGCCCGGCTGTCGCCGCTGGGCATGGAGCTGCTGGCGGGGCTCGACGAGGACACCGTCGACGTCGTGCCCAACTACGACGGCTACGAGTCCGAGCCCACGGTCCTGCCCGCCCGGGTGCCGAACCTGCTCGTCAACGGCGCCAGCGGCATCGCGGTGGGCATGGCCACCAACATCCCGCCCCACAACCTCGGTGAGGTGGTCGACGCCTGCCTGCACCTGCTGGCCAAGCCGCAGGCCACCGTCGACGAGCTCATGCGCATGGTGCCCGCTCCCGACTTCCCCACCGGCGGGCGGATCGTGCGCTCGGCCGGCATCCGCGACGCCTACCTGACCGGCCGCGGTGCGGTGACGGTCGAGGCCGTGGCC
>DASZOD010000100.1:0-10830 GCA_035550935.1 Egibacteraceae bacterium
GCCCCGCGCCACCCGGCGCGGGGCCGCACCCATTCCCGCGTGCCCGCGTGGCGGACCGAGGGCGACCGCGCAGCGATCCCGGAGGGCGGGGATCCCTAGGGTGCCGGCGGGCGCGCAGAGGTCGCCGGAGGACGGCGATCAGAACGCGCCGCCGTGCGCCTGCACCACCCGCGACGGGCTGGGCCGGCCTAGGTCGACGCCGGTGTCGACGCCCACGCCCTTCCGCAGCCACACCAGGTCCTCGTGGCAGGTTGCCGGTCGCCGACCCGGCGAACGGACAGCCGTCCACCCCCCGGCGGACGCGTCGACGACGCTGACGCCCCGGCGCAGCGCGGCCAGCGTGTTGGCCACGGCGTGGCCGTGGGTGTCGTGGAAGTGCACCGCCAGCCGTGTCGCTTCGACGCCCGCCGCGCCGAAGGTGTCCACAGCCCGCCAGCCGGTCGATGAACCCGGCCTTGACCGCAGTGGGCAGCGGACGCGGCTCGTTCTGCAGGCCGTCGCGGGGCCCCACCTCGTGGATCGTGACCCGCGCCTGCAGGCCGGGCAGAGCGACCCGTTGCGGAGTCCGCATGGCGCCGGTCAGCGCAACCGTTTGGCGATCCACCGGTAGGCCAGAAAGCCGAGCGCGGCGAACAGCACGGCGGTGAGCACCACCGCCCAGAACGCGAACTCCAGCAGGTCGCCGAGGAAGCCGCCGACCGCGGCGAGGATGAGCACGAGGACGATGAGCACGAAGGTGGACATGGCTCCCAGTATCAGTCACATCGCGACGCCGCAGCGGGTCGATCGGCTGCGCCTGACGGTCACGGCTGGCGCCCCGTCGGACCGTGGGGCTGGTCCATGGCGACCGCCTGGCCGGCGCGCACCCGCTCGCCCTCGGCGACCCGCACCGCGGTGACCGTCCGGGGTCGGCGCCGCCAGCGGCCCCAAGCCGGCCAGCGCGGCCGCCGGGAGCACCTCGTCGGGCACCGTTCGGAGCCCAGCCGCCGGCAGCCGCTCGGCCAGGCCGGTGTCCAGCCGCCCGGCCCGCACGTCCCGGTCGCCCAGCAGGGCCCGCAGGAAGGCCACGTTCGTCGTCACCCCCAGCAGCCGCAGCTCGCGCAGCGCCCGGTCCAGCCGGGCCAGGGCGGTTGGCCGGTCCGGCCCGTGGGCCACCACCTTGGCCAGCAGCGGGTCGTAGTGGCTGCCGACCGCCGTGCCCTCGGCGATCCCGCCGTCGACCCGGATCCCGGGGCCGACCGGCTCGACGTGGGCCAGCACCGTGCCGCCGGTGGGCAGGAACCCGCGGGCGGGATCCTCGGCGTACACCCGCGCCTCCAGCGCGTGGCCGTCGACGACGACGTCGTCTTGGACCAGCCCCAGCGACTCCCCGGCGGCGATGCGCAGCTGCTGCTCGACGAGGTCCAGGCCGGTGACCATCTCGGTCACCGGATGCTCCACCTGCAGCCGGGCGTTCAGCTCCATGAACAGGAACTGGGCGCGCTCGTCGGCGGGCAGCAGGAACTCGACCGTGCCCGCGCCGGTGTAGCCGCAGGCCAGCGCGGCGCGCAGCGCCGCCGCGCCCATCCGCTGGCGCGTCGGCCGGTCCAGCGCCGGGCAGGGGCCTCCTCGACGACCTTCTGGTGGCGGCCCTGCAGGCTGCACTCACGCTCGCCCAGGTGCACGGCGGCGCCGTCGCTGTCGGCCAGCACCTGGATCTCGACGTGGCGGGGCGCTCGACCAGCCGTTCCAGCAGCAGCGGGTCGTCGCCGAAGGCGCCGCGGGCCTCCCTGCGTGCCGCCGCCAGGGGCCTCAGACAGCGCGCCTGGCGTGGTCACCTGGTGCATGCCCAGCACCAGGGATCGGCGCGCCGACATGGCAACGACCGGCCGTACCCTTGGCTCCTGGAGCGGGAGGTGACCGGTCGACGAACGGGCACGTCATGCCCTTTACCAACGCCTCGAGCAGGTGCTTGGCGTCGAGCACGCGGCCATGCTCATGGATCACCTGCCGCCGCTGGGGTGGGCCGACATCGCCACCAAAGACGACCTGCGATCTCCAGCGGCCCCTGGAACGGCGCATCGACGGGATGGAGCAACGCCTGGATCAGCGCATCGACGGGCTCGAGCAGCGCACCGATCTGAAGCTGCAGGGCTTGGAGCACCGGGTGCTGAGCACGTTCCACCGTGAGCTGGTGACCCAGACCCGCCTCTACGTCGTCGCGATGGTCGGATCGCTGGACACCGTCGCCGGTCTGGCCTTCGCTGCGGCCCGGCTTATCTGACGCGCGCGCCTGGCTCAGCGCGGGCCGTGAGTCCCCACGCCCGGCGGCTGTGGCACCTCGCCGTCGAGACGGGCGCGCAGCCATTCGGCGGCGCGGCGCAGGGCGTTGCGGTGGACCTGCTCGTAGTACCTGTCAGGGTCCAGCCGCCCGGTCACCCACAGCCGCGCCGCCTCCGAGATGACAGGTCCCCGCTCCACGGTCACGCCTCCTGCATCGTCCTGACCACCAGGCTACCCGGCATCGGGGTCTCGGCTGCGGCTGGCGGCCAGGCCCGCGCCCAGCAGGCTGGCCAGGGCCCGGGCGACCTGCAGGTCGCCCCGGTCGAGCGCGTCGGGCTGCAGCGCGTCGACGGTGAGCATGCCGAAGTTCCAGGACCCGGCGAACACCGCGACCGTGAAGAAGCTGCGGTAGCGCGCGCCGGCCGGCAGCCCGACGCCGGCTGGCGGGTGACCGCCGACATCGCCGACGAACAGGTACCCCCGCTCGGCGACGAGCCGGTGGGCGGCGGCCCCACGCTCGTCGGCGTCCCGGCGGAACACCGTGGTGGGCGGATCGGCCCGGCCCGCCCACGACACCGGTTCCAGCGTGGAGCCTCGCCCGCCGTCGCCGCGCAGCGCGAAGAACACCGACCGGGTGCGTTCCCGCCCGCAGAGCCGGGCGGCCGCGTCGACGACGGCTTGGCGCAGTTGACCCTCCAGCACGGCCCGGTCGTCGTCGCCGGCCTGCACGATTTCGCCCAGCAGGTTGGCGATGGGCGCGACGTAGTCGCCGAGCGCCGTCTCGACGCGGGCCTTGGCCTGCAGCGCCAGCTCCGCGGCCGAGCGTGCCCGGCGCTCACGCAGCAGCTCCCGGTGCGACTTCAGGTAGACGGGCACGGCGACGCACCCGGCGCCCACGACCAGCAGCACGACCCGCAGGCGGCCGGGGACGCCGCCGGCGACGACCGCCGCGACGTAGCCGCCGATGACCGCTGCGGTCTCCAGCCAGAACTGGCCCGCGGCGGGCACGGGTGCGAGCCGGCGCATCGCGGGGAGTATCGCCGCAGGCTGCGACACCTCCGTCGTCCGACACCGCCACCGACAACCAGCGCCGTCGCCTCCGCGCCAGCCATCGGGCCCTTCCCATGTCCCCCGAGGTCTGCGTGGATCGCCGCACCGGGGTGGGCGCCTTGCCTTACCCGCGAACGCCTCCGACGGGGGTCCGCGCCCGAGCGCAGCACCTCCATCAGCGCAGCAGGTCCGTCGGAACCCCCGATGCGGGGAACCCAGCGCGCAGGTCGGTGGAGGTCATGGCTCTCTCATGGGTCGGCCGGCCGCACGATTCTGCTCCAACCCGCGGCCTCCGGCAGGGTGCCGAGGCCTGGCCACCCTCGCGCCGGTGCGGCGGTCCTTGCCCTTGCCGGCCGCGGCGGGCACGCTAGCGGGCCATGCGACCGTCCTGGCAACGGGTGGTCGCCGCTGCCCTCTGCGCGGCGGCGCTGGCGGCGTGCCGAGGCGCGCCGGGGCCGGGGGCGGCTCCAGGCTCCCAGCCATCCGCGCCGCTGCAGCCGTTCCGGCTGCTGATCGCCTCGATCGACGCCCAGACCATGGGCAGTGGCGCGATCCTGGGCGCGCCGGCGGACCTGCTCAATCCGGAGGCGGTGCGCATCGCCACCGAGGCCTCCAGGGCGGCGCTGGAGGGCTACCTCAACGCTCAGTTCGTCACTGCCGACACCCGTTTCTCGGCCGCACCGGTGGACGGCCTGCTGGGTCCTCGAGCGGCGGCCCTGCTCGACGACACCGCCCGCCGGGGCCTGGGTGTCGTCGACCTGCCGGTGCTGGGCGGGGTCACCAGGCACGCCATCGCCCACGCCGTCGTGCTCGTCGAGGGGCCGGCCGCCTACGCGGTCACGCTGTCGTATGAGGCGGTGCTGGAGGTGACGCTCGGCGACGGCGGCAGCGGTCCGGTGGTCCAGCGGGGGTCCATGACCTTCGTGCCCATCGGCGGCGGCTACCGGGCCGAGGCCGTCGACGTGACGCTGGAGCTGCCGCAGGAGCCCACGGCGGCGCCCGCTGCCCCGGCGCCGGGCGGCCAGGGGCCGTGACCCGCTGCTGGGCGCTGCTGCTGGCCACGGCCAGCACCCTGGTGCTGGCGATCCCGGCAGGCGCCATCGTGGTCCACCAGGCGGTGCTGCGCCCGGGGTACGCCAAGGGTGGGCTGCTGGTGGTCCTGGCGATCGGGTCGGACCTGGGGCCTCCGCACCGGCCCTCCGACCCGCTGCGCGGGCGGGCCGACGCGGTGCAGCTCATCGCCGTGGACACCGTCGCGAAGCGGGCGACGATCGTGGGGTTCCCCCGCGACTCGCTGGTGGCCGGAGCGAAGCTCAACGCCCACCTGGCCGCGGGCGGTCCCCAGCAGGTCGAAGCCGCGCTGGAGTCCTACACCGGCATCCCGGTCGACTTCTGGGCGCTGACCACCTTCCAGGGGCTGACCAACATGGTCGATCAGATGGGCGGCGTCGACGTGATCGTGGACCAGCCCATGCAAGACCGCTTCTCGGGCTCGAACTTCCAGCCCGGCCCCCAGCATCTCGCCGGCGGGCAGGCGCTGGCCTACGTCCGCGACCGCTACTCGGTGGCCGGCGGCGACATCGGCCGCAGCCGCCACCAGGGGGAGCTGCTGCGCTTCGCACACGCCCAGGTCCGCGCCCGCCAGGCCGACCTGCCGACGCTGACCAGGCTGATCGCGACGCTGTCGCGCAACACCGTCACCAACATCCCCAAGCACGAGCTGCTGGCGATGGTCGTCCTGGCCATCCAGATCGACCCGGCCAGCGTCGCCCACGTCCCACTGGGGGGCCCCGCCGGCGGTTTCGTCCACCTCCAGCCCGGCCCCGCGTTCGACCGCATCCGCGCCGGCCAGGTGGGGCCCTGACCCACCCTGGCGTGTCGCCTGTGGTACCGCAACGGTCACCAACCCGACACACCCCGGGGTCAGGCGGGGCGCACGTGCTCCACGTCGCCCGCGGAGACGGCCAGCAGCCGGCCGGCGTCGTCGCGCAGCTGCAGCCGGCCGCGGGCGTCCACCCCCACCGCCATGCCCTCCAGCAGCCCCGCGGCCCCGGGCCGGGCGACGCGCACCCGCCGGCCCAGCGTGGCACAGCGCCGCCGGTAGCTCTCCAGGAACCCGCCCGGCGCCGCCGGCCACTCCCGGTAGCGCCGGGCGAACACGCCGACGAACCCCGCCAGGACCTTCCAGCGGTCGACGCCGCGCCCGGCGGCCTCGGCCAACGACGTCGCCGCTTGCAGCGCAGGCGGGCGCTGCACGGCCCGCCAGTCCACGTTGACCCCCACACCCACCACCGCCAGGCGCGCTGCCGGCGACTCGACCAGGATGCCGGCGGCCTTGCGCCCGCCGACCAGCAGGTCGTTGGGCCACTTCAGCCCCACTGCGACCCCGGCGCACAGCGGCTCGACCGCGTCGGCCAGCGCCACGCCGGTCAGCAGCCCCAGCAGCGGCAACGCGTCGGCGGGGACCTGCGGGCGACACACCAGGCTCAGCAGCAGTGACGTGCCCGGCGGCGCCTGCCAGCCGCGTCCCCGACGGCCGCGCCCGGCCGTCTGGCGGTCGGCGAGCACGGCGTACACCTCGTCGACGCCGCGGGCGGCGGCCTCCGCCGCCAGGCGGTTCGTGGAATCGGCCACCGGGTGCCACTCCAATCCCGACAGCACCGAGGGGCCCTCCACGAGGGCATGCACCAGCCGGGGGGGTGGTCCGTGGGCGTCGGCGGGCATCGCAGCCCGTTATCATCGCGCCGTCTGGCGAGGACCGGAGCGTCACGTGGCCCGCACCACCAAAGAGAAGCTTGAGGAGCTGCGCCGGCGCATCGACGAGGCCGAGCACGCCGGGTCACAGCGCGCCGTCGAGAAGCAGCACGCCAGGGGCAAGCTGACCGCCCGCGAGCGCCTGGACCTGCTGCTGGACCCCGACTCGTTCGTCGAGACCGACCGGCTGGCGGTGCACCGGGCGACCGGGTTCGGCCTGGAGCAGCGCAGGATCCCCGGCGACGGCGTCGTCACCGGGTACGGGACGGTCGACGATCGCCAGGTGTGCGTGTTCAGCCAGGACTTCACGGTCTTCGGCGGCTCGCTGGGAGAGGTGTTCGCCGCCAAGATCGTCAAGATCATGGACCTGGCGGTGAAGATGGGCGTGCCGGTGATCGGCCTGAACGACTCCGGTGGCGCCCGCATCCAGGAAGGCGTCGTGTCGCTGGGCGGCTACGGGGACATCTTCTACCGCAACGTCCGAGCCTCGGGCGTCATCCCCCAGATCTCGGCGATCATGGGACCCTGCGCCGGCGGCGCGGTGTACTCCCCGGCCATGACCGACTTCGTGTTCATGGTCAAAGACACCTCCCATATGTTCATCACCGGGCCGGAGGTGATCAAGACCGTCACCGGCGAGGACGTGTCGTTCGAGGAGCTGGGTGGGGCCATGAGCCACAGCGCCAAGTCCGGCGTGGCCCACTTCGCCGCCGACGACGAGGAGCGCTGCCTGGACGACATCAGGCACCTGCTGGGCTACCTGCCGTCCAACAACCTCGAAGACCCCCCGCTGGCCGCGCCGACGGACGACCCGGCCCGGACCGCCGCCGAGCTGGACACGTTCGTCCCCGACTCGGCCAACGCTCCCTACGACATGCGCGATGTCATCACCAGCGTGGTCGACGGCGGCGAGTTCCTGGAGGTGCAGCCTTTCTGGGCGGAGAACCTCGTCATCGGCCTGGCTCGTCTGGACGGCCGTCCCGTCGGAGTCGTCGCGAACCAGCCCCTGCACCTGGCCGGCACCCTCGACCTGACCAGCTCCATGAAGGGCGCCCGGTTCGTGCGCACCTGCGACGCCTTCAACATCCCGATCCTGACCTTCGTGGACGTGCCCGGCTTCCTGCCGGGGACGTCCCAGGAGTGGGGCGGGGTGATCCGCCACGGGGCCAAGCTGCTGTATGCCTACTGCGAGGCCACCGTGCCGAAGCTGACGGTGATCACCCGCAAGGCCTACGGGGGCGCCTACGACGTCATGGGCTCCAAGCACGTCGGTGCGGACGTCAACCTGGCCTGGCCCACCGCCGAGATCGCCGTGATGGGCCCGCACGGAGCCGTGAACATCCTCTACCGCAAGGAGCTGGAGGCGGCCGCCGACCCCGCGGCCCGTCGCGGCGAGCTGATCGAGCACTACGACCGGGAGCTGGCCAACCCCTGGAAGGCCGCTGAGCGCGGCTACCTCGACGACGTCATCGAGCCGTCCCGGACCCGCCCGCTGCTGGTCAAGGCGCTGCGCTTGGCGCTGACCAAGCGCCAGGCCCACCCGCCGCGCAAGCACGGCAACATCCCCCTATGAGTCGGCACTGGCGTTGCACGGGCCTGCCCGACGGCACGTGCCTGCGCATCCTGGCCGGCGCGCCCACGCCCGAGGAGCTCGTGGCGCTGGTCGTGGCCCTCGACCGGGCAGCGCCCGAACACGCCGAGCCCGCCCAGGCCCGGCCGCGGTGGCTGGCGGGGGCCCGCCAGGAGGGCGTCGGTGGCCGACCTGCGGCCACCCCCGCCGACCTGTCCGCGGGCGCTACCGCTGCGACCGGCGCAGCAGCCGCAGCCCGACGGCCCCCACCACCACCGCGCTGACCAGCGACACCACGGTGATGGCGGCGTGGACTCCCGCGGCGGGATCCGCGGCCGGGTCGCGCAGCAGCAGCACCGCCCGGGTCACCCACACGTAGCCGGTCCAGACCGCCACGGCCAGCAGCGCCCAGCCTTCACGCCGGTAGGTCCTACCGGAGGCGGCCGGCGCCGGCTCGGCGGCCCGACGGGTCCTTGGCGTGACAGGCATTCGCCGGCTCCTCCTGGGTCGGCCGACCAACTACTGGGCGACCGTCAGCTGGCCTTCCATCCCGGCCTCGCGGTGCCCGGGGACGCTGCAGTAGTACGTGTAGCTGCCCGGCTCCAGCTGGGTGCTGGCGGTGTTGTTCTCGTTGCCCCGGGCCTCCACGATCGGCTCGTCGTTGTTGACGCCCTCGATGGTGACGTTGTGGGGCAGCCCCGACTGGTTGTCCAGCTCGAAGGCCAGCTGGCCGGCCGGCACCTGGCTGGGCGCCTCGCTGAACGCCAGTTGCTGGGCCACGAAGCGCACGACCTCGCCGGCCGGGGGCTGCTGGCCCCCGCCGCCGTCCTGGGGCTGCTCCTGGGTGCGCTGATCGGCGGGCACCTGCTCGTTGGCGGTGACCTCCGGCGGTAGCTTGCTGCAGCCCGTCAGCGCCAGCAGGACCGCCAGCCCCAACAGGGCCGACCTCCTTGGCGACATCGCGTCTCCTTGACGGGCGGGTCGCCGACGCGCTCCCGCGGCGTGGACGGGAACCGGCGACCTTGTGAATGGGCTCACGAGTGCGACAGCCCAATTGTGCCAGCGGGCCGGAGCCCCGCAAGCGGCGGACCGCCCACCAGCTCAGGCGCGACTACCATGCTGCTCGGCCGGCGCCGTCGGCCGGCCCGGCAGGACGACAGACGGGATGTCGCAGATGTTCGAGGCGGTGCTGGTCGCCAATCGGGGCGAGATCGCCCTGCGCATCCTGCGCGCCTGCAAGGAGCTGGACATCGCCACGGTGGCGGTGTACTCCGAGGCCGACCGAGACGCACCGTGGCTGACGATGGCCGACCAGGCCTACCTGCTCGGTCCGGCCGCGCCCGCCGCCAGCTACCTCAACGTGGAGCGGCTCCTGGAGGTGGCCCAGGAGTCGGGCGCCCAGGCCGTGCACCCCGGCTACGGGTTCCTCGCCGAGAGCGCCCACTTCGCCCAGGCGGTCGGCGACGCTGGGCTGGTGTGGATCGGTCCGCCGCCGGAGGCCATCGCGCAGATGGGCGACAAGCTGTCGGCCCGCAAGGCCGCCGAGGCCGCCGGCGTCGCCCCCGTGCCGGGCACGCTCGAGCCGGTCGACGATCCGGCGGCCGTGCGCTCCTTCGCCCGGGAGCACGGCTTCCCGGTCGCCGTCAAGGCGGCGTTCGG
The DNA here is from genome assembly GCA_035550935.1 of Egibacteraceae bacterium. GTDB lineage: Bacteria > Actinomycetota > Nitriliruptoria > Euzebyales > Egibacteraceae > DASZOD01. The sequence goes on from DASZOD010000100.1 coordinate 9,296, forward strand.
CGGCGGCGGCAGGGGGTTGCGGGTCATCCGCGACGACCGCCAGCTGGAGGAGGCCCTGGAGGGCGCCCGGCGCGAGTCCCTGGCGGCCTTCGGCCGCAGCGAGCTGTACGTGGAGCGCTACCTGCCCAGGCCCAGACACATCGAGGTGCAGGTGCTGGCCGACAACCACGGCAACTGCCTGTTCCTCGGCGAGCGGGACTGCTCGACGCAGCGCCGCCATCAGAAGCTCATCGAGGAGGCCCCCGCGCCCGGGTTGGATCCCGACGCCCGCATGGCGATGGGTGAGGCGGCGGTGTCGGTGTCCAAGCGGGTCGGCTACACCGGCGCGGGCACCGTAGAGTTCCTGTTCGCCGGGGACGACTTCTACTTCCTGGAGATGAACACCCGCCTGCAGGTCGAGCACCCCGTCACCGAGCTCGTCACCGGCATTGACCTCGTGCACTGGCAGCTGCGCATCGCCGCCGGCCAGGCGCTGAGCTTCTCCCAGGAGGACGTCGCCGTCCGCGGCCACGCCATCGAGGCGCGCATCAACGCCGAGGACTGCGCCGCCGGCTTCGTCCCTGCGCCCGGGCTGGTCAGCGCCTGGCGCCCGCCCGGCGGGCCCGGGGTGCGGGTGGACGCGGGGGTCGAGGCCGGCTGGAGCATCCCCGGCAGCTACGACTCGCTCGTCGCCAAGCTCGTCACCTACGGCAGCGACCGGGAGCAGGCCCGGCGACGGATGCTGCGTGCCCTCGACGAGTTCGTGGTCGAAGGGGTGCCGACGACCATCGACTTCCATCGTCTGGCCTTCGCCCACCCCGACTTCGTCGCCGGCCGGGTGTGCACGGTGTCGGTGGAGAACGAGTGGGACCTGTCGTCGCTGCCGCTGCCGGCGGCGCCCGCGGCGTCGCCGGCCGACCAATCCCCGCCGCGGCGGGTCACGGTCGAGGTCGGGGGCAAGCGGCTGCAGGTCGCCCTCTTCGAACCCGCACCCGGCCCGCGGCGGCGCCGGCGGCCCGAGCGGCCCGACCACCGCAGGGCACGCACGGGCCCGCGTCCGGGCGGCCCCGCCGTCGACGACCTCGTCGCCCCCATGCAGGGCACGATCGTCAAGACGGTCGCCGGCGTGGGCCAGGCCGTGGCTGCGGGCGACCTCGTCGTCATCCTCGAGGCCATGAAGATGGAGAACCACATCACCGCCCACCGCGACGGCGTCGTCGCCGCGCTGCACGTGCGGGCCGGCGACGTCGTCGCCACCGGCGACGTGCTCGCCACGATCTCGGATCCCGGCGGCGGACCGGGGCCCCAAACGGACCGGAGGGGCCGCGACGTCGCGGACCCGCGCCAAGGCGGCGACGACGGCCCGTAAGACGCCGGGCTCGAGGCTTGCTCGCCTGGTGGGATGGGGGGCGTCGGCGGCGGTGCTGGTCGCCGTGGGGCTGGCGCTGCGGGGACGCATGGCCGCCGTCGGGGCGGCCGGCGGGCTGCCCGCCGCGGCCCCCGTGGCGGCGGCGGTGGCCGCCAACGTCGCGGGCAACGCGGTCGTCGTTCAGGCG
>DASZOD010000101.1:0-6977 GCA_035550935.1 Egibacteraceae bacterium
GGCCAGCCGCCCCCCGCGCTCGGGCGGCTCGCCCGGCGGGGACGGCCAGCCGCCGGGGGCGCCGGGCGGCTGTACGTCGTGGTGGGCGTACAGCAGGACCGTGGGGGCGTCGCCGGCGTGCAGCCAGTCGGCGTACACCGCGGGGTGGGCGCCGTCGAGCTCCAGCAGCCGGGCGTGCTCCAGGCCGCGCTCGGTGAGCAGGCTGCGGACCGCTTCGGCGCTGGCGCGCACCTGGCCGGGGTCGAAGCCGTCGGCGCTGACGCTGGGGATCCGCACGAGACCCTCCAGGTCGCCGCGGTGGACCGCCATGCGCTGCAGCACGGCGTCGCGTACCTCCTCGAGGTCCTGGCGGGCGCGCATCCCCCAATGGTAGACGGACCGGCGTCCGACGAGCTCTGCGCGACTTTGCCGGCGCTGGTGGGTCCAAGCAGCGACGAACCGGGTCCGGTTCCCGCCGCGCCGTGTTGTTGACATCGACGTCAACGTCAATACTCTAGCCGGACTGCGGATGGACCACGGATCGCACCGACGGCCACCGCCCGGCCGCACGCCCACGACCCAGCCGACCACGACCAGCCCAGCCGAAGGCGACCATCATGACCCAGCCCCTGACCACCTCGCCGCCGACGCGGCTGGAGGCTGCCGAGGCTGGGGCACCCGCGACCGCCCTGTCCGGCACGATCGCCGCCGACCTGGCGGTGGTGGTGGCCCCGAGCACCGGCCGGTTCCATCCCCGCGCGCTCGCCGCCGAGCCGGTGCGCGCCGGCCAGCTGCTGGGCCACATCACCGGTGGGCGCGGGCGCGCCGACGAGGTGCGCTGCCCCGTCGACGCCTCGGTGGAGGACCTGCTGGCGCGGCCCGGCCAGCTCGTCGCCAAGGGCCAGCCGCTGGCGTGGCTGCGGCGCGAGGCGACATGACCATGGCTGCGGTCATCGAGGGGTTGGGCACCGCGGTCCCCCCGCGGGTGGTCAGCAACGAGGAGCTGTGCCGGCGGCTGGATACCACCGACCACTGGGTGCGGACCCGTACCGGCATCGCGCAGCGCCACATCGCCGACGCGGGGACCGCCACCGCGGACCTGGCCGTGGAGGCGGGCGCGGCGGCGCTGAAGTCCGCCGGCGGCGGTCACGCGGACGTCGTGCTGCTGGCCACGACCACACCCGACCACAGCCTGCCGAGCACCGCGCCGGAGGTCGCGTCCCGGCTCGGTCTGCCCACGGTCGGCGCCTTCGACCTCAACGGCGCCTGCGCCGGCTTCATCTACGGCCTGGCGGTGGCGACGGGGATGCTGACCGCCGGCATCGTCGAGCGCGCGCTCGTCATCGGGTCCGAGACCATGAGCCGGGTGATCGACCCCAACGACCGGGCCACGGCGGTGCTGTTCGGCGATGGGGCCGGCGCCGTCGTCGTGCGCCGAGGCGAGGCCGGCGAGCCCGGGGAGGTCGGCCCCTTCGACCTGGGCACCGACGGGGAGCTCGCCGAGCTGCTGGTGGTGCCCGCCGGCGGCTCCCGCCGGCCCGCCAGCGCCGTGACCGTCGCCGAGGGTGGCCACTGGCTGCGCATGGAGGGCAAGGAGGTCTACCGCCAGGCGGTTCGCCGCATGGTCGAGTCGTCGCGCGCCGTGCTGGCCCGGGCGGGCCTGACCATCGACGACGTCGACCGGCTGGTCGGCCACCAGGCGAACGCTCGCATCCTCGACGCGGTCGCTGACCGGCTGGGGATCCCTCCCCAGCGTCGTGTCGCCAACGTCGAGCGCTACGGCAACACGTCGTCGGCGTCGATCCCCCTGGCGCTTGCCGACGCCGGCCTGCGGTCGGGACAGCGGATCCTGCTGACGGCCTTCGGCGCCGGCCTGAGCTGGGGGTCCACGCTGCTGCGCTGGCCCGAGCTCGCGTCCGGATAGGGCGCCGCGGCGACGGGTTGTCGGCACACGAGTTCCAGCCACCGCGACCGCGAGGAGGAAAGCATGAGCCCCATCTACGACCGGGTGAAGGAGTTGCTCGTCGACAAGTTCGGCGTGCCCGCCGAGGACGTCAGCCCCGAGGCGACCTTCGAGGACCTCGACTTGGACTCTCTCGACCTCGTCGAGTTCGCCCTAGCGGCCGAGGAGGAACTGGGCGTGCGCATCAGCGACGACGAGGCGGAGCGTCTCGAAACGCTCCAGGACACCGTCAAGCTGCTGGAGTCCAAGGGCGCGCAGGTCGGGGGCGCGTAAGGTGAGCGGCCCCCAGCGCGTTGCCGTCACCGGCATGGGCCTGGTCACGCCGGCCGGTATCGGCGTGGCCGACAGCTGGTCCGGAGTGCTCGCAGGAGTGTCCGCCGCCGCCACCGACCCGGAGCTGGCGGGCATCCCGGTGGACTTCTCGTGCCGGGTGCCCGGCTTCGACGCCGACCGGCTGCTGGGCCGCAAGCTGGCCCGCCGACTGGACCGTTTCGTGCAGCTGGCGGTGGTCGCCGCCCGCGAGGCCGTCGCCGACGCCGGCCTGGATCCCCACACCTGGGACGGGGCTCGGGTGGGCGTCGTGATCGGCTGCGGCATGGGCGGGGCGGCCACCTGGGAGCAGCAGCACCGGCGCCTGCTCGAGCACGGCCCGGGCAAGGTCAGCCCCATGCTGATCCCGATGCTGGTGCCCAACATGGTCGCCGGGCAGCTGGCGATGGAGTTCGGGGCCACCGGACCCAACCTGGTGACGGCCACCGCCTGCGCGTCGGGCGCCACCGCCATCGGCGTCGCCCGCGACCTGCTGCGCGCGGGAGCCTGCGACGTCGTCCTCGGCGGAGGCACGGAGGCGGGCGTCACGCCGCTGTCGGTCGCGGGGTTCGCCCAGATGAGGGCGCTGTCGTCACGCCGCGAGGACCCGCCGGCGGCGTCGCGGCCGTTCGACGTCGACCGCGACGGGTTCGTCGCCGCCGAGGCGGCCGGCATCCTCGTGCTCGAGCGCTCCGACGCCGCCGCCGCCCGCGGCGCCCGGGTGCGCGCGCTGGTGGCCGGCTACGGGGCCTCCGCCGACGCCCACCACGCCACCGCTCCCGACCCCGAGGGCAGGGGCGCCGAGCTGGCGATGCGCGCGGCGCTGGCCGACGCCGGAGTGGCCCCCGGGGAGGTCGACCACGTCAACGCCCACGGCACCTCCACCCCGCTCAACGACGTGTCAGAGGCGCGCAGCATCCGCCGGGTGCTGGGCGACCGGCCGACGGTGACGTCGACGAAAGGCGTCACCGGCCACTCGCTGGGCGCGGCCGGCGCGATCGAGGCCGCCTTCAGCGTGCTGACGGTCGAGGACGGCAGGATCCCCCCGACGGCGAACCTCGACAGCCAGGACCCCGAGGTCGAGCTCGACGTGGTCGCCAAGGCCCCCCGCGACGAGCGCGTCGAGGTGGCGTTGAGCAACTCGTTTGGCTTCGGCGGCCAGAACGCCGTCCTGGTGGTGACCCGGGCGTGAGCGGCCCGAAGCTGCGGTGACCGAGCTCGACGTCCGCCCCGACCGCCTGGCGCGGGTGCGGGCGCTGACCGATCCGGGCAGCTTCACCGAGCTGGGCAGCCAGGCCCGCCACCGGTTCCACGCCTTCGACATGCAGCGCAAGCGACCGGCCGGTGACGGCGTCGTCACCGGCGTCGCGCGCATCGGCGGGCGACCGGTGGCGGTGTTCGCCCAGGACCCCACCGCGCTGGGGGGCTCGCTGGGCGAGGTCCACGCGGCCAAGATCGCCCGGATGCTCGACCACGCCGGGCGTGCCCGCACCCCGGTGGTGGGGCTGCTGGACTCGGGCGGGGCGCGCATCCAGGAGGGCGTCGCGGCGCTGGACGGCTTCGGGGAGATCTTCCGGCGCAACGTCGCGCTGTCGGGACGGGTGCCCCAGGTCAGCGTGGTCCTGGGCCCCTGCGCCGGCGGGGCGGTGTACTCCCCAGCGCTGACCGACCTCGTCATCATGCAGCGGGACCGGGCGCACATGTTCGTCACCGGCCCGCGGGTGGTGAAGGCGGTCACGTTCGAGGACGTGTCGCTGGCCGACCTGGGCGGCGCCGACGTGCACGCCACCTCCTCGGGGGTGGCCCACCTCGTCGGTGACGACACCGAACAGTGCCTGGAGCTGACCCGCCGGGTGCTGGCCTACCTGCCGGGTTCGTGCTGGGAGGCGCCCCCCGACGGCCCACCGCTGGAGCCCGAGCCGATGCCCGAGGTGCCCGCCAACCACCGCCACCCCTACGACGTGCGCGGGGTCGTGCGCGGCGTCGTCGACGCCGGCAGCTTCACGGAGCTCAGCGCGCGCTTCGCGGCCAACATCGTCATCGGCTTCGGGCGGCTGGAGGGCCGCAGCGTCGGCGTGGTCGCCAACCAGCCGATGGTGCTCGCCGGCTGCCTGGACATCAACGCCAGCGAGAAGGCGGCCCGCTTCGTTCGTCTGTGCGACGCGTTCGGGCTGCCGCTGGTCACGCTGGTGGACGTGCCGGGCTTCCTGCCGGGCACCGGCCAGGAGGCCGGTGGCATCATCCGCCGGGGCGCCAAGCTGCTGTACGCCTACGCCGAGGCGTCGGTGCCGCGGGTGACGGTGGTGCTGCGCAAGGCCTTCGGGGGGGCCTACATCGTGATGAACTCCAAGTCGCTGGGCGCCGACGCGGCCTTCAGCTGGCCCGGCGCCGAGGTCGCGGTCATGGGCGCCGAGGGCGCGGTCGACGTCATCTTCCGCCGGGAGCTGGCCGCCGACCCGGCCCGTCGCGACGAGCTCATCGCCCACTACCGGGCCGAGGCGATGGCGCCCCATGTCCCCGCCGAACGCCTCAGCATCGACGAGATCATCGACCCCTCCGACACCCGGGCGGCGGTGGCGGCGACGCTGCGGTCGCTGGAAGGGGCGCGCCAGCCGCGCTTCCGCCACGACAACCTGCCGCAGTGAGCCGCGGCATGCTGCTGGACGGCAAGCGCCTGCTGGTCACCGGCGTGCTGACCGACGCGTCGATCGCCTACGCGGTGGCCCGCCTGGCCCAGCAGCAGCAGGCCCAGGTGGTGCTGACCGGCTTCGGACGGGGTCTGGCCATCACCAGGCGGGTCGCGGCACGCCTGCCGGACCCGCCGCAGGTGCTGGAGCTGGACGTCACCCGCCCCGAGCACCTGGAGGCCGTCGCGGAGGACCTGCGGGCACGCTGGGGTGCCCTGGACGGGCTGGTCCACGCCATCGCCTTCGCCCCCGACAGCGCGCTGGGCGGCGGCTTCCTGCAGACGCCCTGGGAGGACGTGGCCACCACGCTGCACGTGTCGACCTACTCGTTTGCCGCGTTGGGGCGGGCCGTGGCGCCGCTGCTGGCCAGCGCCGGCGGCGGGTCGATCGTGGGGCTGGACTTCGACGCCTCCGTGGCGTGGCCCTCCTATGACTGGATGGGGGTGGCCAAGGCCGGCCTGGAGGCCTGCTGCCGCTACCTGGCCCGCGACCTCGGCCCCCAGGGCACCAGGGTCAACCTGGTCGCCGCCGGGCCGCTGCGCACCATGGCCGCCAGGTCGATCGCCGGCTTCGAGCGCTTCGAGGGCGCCTGGGCGCGGCGGGCGCCGCTGGGCTGGTCGGTCACCGACCCCGAGCCGGTGGCGCGGGTGGTGTGCGCGCTGCTGTCGGACTGGACGCCCGCGGTCACCGGCGAGGTGCTCCACGCCGACGGCGGCGCCCACGCGGTCGGCGCCGACCTGCGGTCCTGAAGCCAGGCGCGCTCGCCCGGCCACGAGCTGCCCTCTCGCCCCTTTGGCGCCGTTGCTATGGTCTTTACCGGTTGGATCAGGAAGGCTCATGGCCGGTGTCGACAGTGCGGGTGCTGCTGGCCGCCACCCAGCAGGTCCGAGCCGACCGCGCCGGGGAGCGGGTGGACACGCCGGCCGGCCCACCGTCGCGTGGCGTGGCCGCCCGAGGCTGAGCGGTGACCCAGGGCGCAGTCAGCCGCTTCCCCGACCCGCGCAGCGGGCCGGTTGACGCCCCGCTGGCTGTCGGCGGGGACCTGGAGCCGGCCACGCTGCTGGACGCCTACGCCCACGGCATCTTCCCCTGGCCGCTGGACGAGCAGACGATCTTCTGGTGGTCACCGGACCCGCGGGCGGTCATCCCGCTGGACGGGTTGCACGTCTCGCGTAGCCTGCGGCGCACCCTGCGCTCGGGACGCTTCTGCTGCAGCGTCGACCGGGCGTTCGCCGCGGTCGTCGCCGGCTGCGCGTACCGGCCGGGGCAGGGCACCTGGATCACCGGCGAGCTGGCCGGCGCCTACCTGCGCCTGCACCAGCAGGGCCACGCCCACAGCGTGGAGGTCTGGGACCGAGACCGGCGCCTGGCCGGCGGCGTCTACGGCGTCGCGCTGGGCGGGGCGTTCATGGCGGAGTCGATGTTCCACCGCGTCAGCGACGCGTCCAAGGTCGCGCTGGCGCACCTGGTCGAGCGCCTGCGCGAGGGCGGCTTCGTGCTGCTGGACGCCCAGCTGCCCACCGCGCACCTGGCCTCGCTGGGTGCCGTGGAGGTGGCGCGGTCGCAGTTCCTGGACCGCCTGGCTGCGGCGCTGCGGCTGCCTGCCCACCTCACCGACGACTGAGCTTTTCGCTTGCCGTTCAATAGCGGGCCACAGCGGCAAGGAAAGCGAACAGGGCGAAGAGCGTCAGTGTGCCCATCCCCACGCAGCCCAGCACGATGCCCGCGGTGGCCATGCCCTGACCGCCCTGGGCCCCTCCAGAAGCGGCGATCTCCTTGCGCGCGAGCAGTCCGAACACCAGCGCCAGGATCGAACCGATCCAGTAGATCCATAGGATGCCGAGGACCAGCGCGGCGACGGCCTTGCCGTTGGTGGTCTGCTGGATGTACACCGGCCGGCCGGGAGGCCAGGCGGGTGGGCCGGGCGGCGGGGCCCAGGACGGCGGGCCGCCCGGAGGCTGGGGGGCGGTAGGCGTGCCCGGCGGGCGCCCGCCGGTCCGTCCCGCCGGCGGGGCCCACGGGGGCTGGCTTGCCTGGGG
>DASZOD010000102.1:0-3501 GCA_035550935.1 Egibacteraceae bacterium
CTGCGTGCCGCAGCGCCCGGGCGCCCCGGCGCTGGGAGGCGTGGGCCTGGAACTCGAGGTGTTCCCCGTCGCCGTCGGCGACGGCGGCGCCCCCGCGGGTCGGCTGCGGCTGAGCGAGACGGTGGCCGTGCTCGACACGGCGGTCCCGCGCTCGGCGACCGGCGACGGCGTCCCGCGGTGGTCGCTGCCGGGCGGCGGTCGGCTCGTTCCCGAACCGGGAGGTCAGGTCGAGCACGTCACCCCCGTGCATCGCGGTGTCGGCGCTGCCCTGGACGACCTCGCCGCGGGCGCGGCCGTGCTGGCGGCGGCCTTCGGGTCGGGGCGCCGGCAGGTCGTGCTGGCCTCGGCCGGCCTCGACGTGTGGCACCCGGTCGCCAGCGTCGCCCAGCAGCTGGCGGCCGCGCGCTACCCGGCGATGGCCGCATACCTGGCTCGGCGCGGGCCCATGGGGCGGGTCATGATGTGTCACACCTGCGCCTTGCAGGTCAACCTGGACCTGGGCCCGCCCGCGGTGGCCGTCGAGCGCTGGCGGGTGGCGCTGCTGGTCGCCCCGCTGCTGGTGGCGACCTTCGCGGCCAGCCCGGTCCCCGCCGGGCTCAACGGCCGCTCGCTGGCGTGGCAGGCGCTGGACCCGACCCGCACCGGCTTCCCCCGGCGCTTCCTCGCCGGCGACGACGACCCGGTCGCGGTGATCGCCGACGCCGCTCTGGCCGCCGACGTCATGCTGGTCCGCCGCCCCGGCGGAGCCGTCCCCGGCCGTCCCGGCTGGCGCTTCGGTTCCTGGCTGCGCGACGGGGATGCCGAGCACGGCCGACCCACGGCCGACGACCTCGACTACCACCTGACGACGCTGTTTCACGAGGTCCGCGCCCGGGGCTTCCTGGAGGTGCGCAGCGTGGACGCGCTGCCGGCGCGCTGGCGCGCCGCGCCGGTGACGTTGCTGGCCGGCCTGGTCTACGACGACCGGGCCCGGCACGCGGTGCTGAGCCTGCTCGAGAGGCACCGCCGCCGCCTGCCGCAGCTGCTGGCACGGGCCGCGGTGTCGGGAGTGGCCGACCCAGCGCTGTGCGCGCTGACCGTGGAGGCCTGGTCGTTCGCGCTGGCCGGCGCCGGCCGCCTCGGCCCCGGCTACCTGGCTCCCAGCCAGCTGCGGGCCACCGAGGCGTTCCTGGAGCGCTTCACCCTGCGCGGCCGCTGCCCCGCCGACGAGCTGCGCGCCTGTCTGACCGAGTCGGCGACGGCCGCTCTGGCCTGGGCCAGCGACCCGTTGGAGACGGCCGCGGCCACCGCGGAGCGCAGCAGATGAGCCTGGCCCACAGCCTCCAGCGCAAGCGCGCGCTCGTCAGGGCGCTGCATCGGGGCAGGCGCCGGACGCTCGCGCTGGTGGCGCCGCTGGACGACGACGCCGTGCACCGCCAGCACGTCCCGATCATGAGCCCGCTGGCCTGGGACCTTGGCCACGTCGCCAACTACGAGGAGCTGTGGCTGCTGCGGGCGCTGGGCCATGGTGGTCTGGCCGAGCCAGGACTGGACCGGGTCTACAACCCCTTCGAGAACCCCCGCTGGGTGCGCGGCGACCTGCCGGCCCTGCCGCGGACCGAGGCGATGGGCTACCTGGCCGAGGTCCGCGCCGAGGCCCTGGGGCTGCTTCGGGCCACCGAGCTGGACCCGGGCCGACCGCTGGTTGCCGACGGGTTCGTCTACCAGCTCGTGGTCCAGCACGAGGCGATGCACCAGGAGACCATGCTGCAGGCGCTGGGCCTGCGCGCCGACACCCTCCGCCACCCGCTGGCGTCGTGGCGGGGTCTGGGGCCCGGGGGCCGGCGGGTCGACGACCGCGACCGGGTGCTGGTGGCGGGCGGGCCGTTCACCATGGGCACCCACGACCGCAGCCGCGCGTTCGACAACGAGCGCCCGGCCCACACCACCGAGCTGGCCGGCTTCGCGCTGGACCGCTACCCGGTCACCGCCCGGCGCTACGCGGCGTTCGTCGCCGACGGCGGCTACGACCGGCCCGAGGTGTGGTCACAGCGCGGCTGGGACTGGCGCGACGAGCACGCCCACCGCACGCCCCAGGGCTGGCTGCCCGACGGCGACGGCGGCTGGCTGGTGCGCCGCTTCGGCCACGTCGCCCCCCTGGACCCCCGGGAGCCGGTGCAGCACGTGTCCTACTTCGAGGCCGAGGCGTTCGCCGCCTGGGCCGGAGGCCGGCTGCCGACGGAGGCCGAGTGGGAGAAGGCCGCCGCCTGGGACCCGGCCGCCGGGCGGGCCCGGACCTGGCCGTGGGGGCAGCGGCCGCCGTCGCCCGCCACCGCCAACCTGGGCCGCCGCCGCTGGGGGCCCGCGCCGGTAGGCAGCTTCCCGGCCGGTGCGTCGGCGTACGGCGCCGAGCAGCTGGTCGGCGACTGCTACGAGTGGACCAGCTCAGGCTTCGAGCCGTACCCCGGCTACGCGACCTTCCCCTATCCCGAGTACAGCGAGGTGTTCTTGGGCGGCGATTACCGCGTGTTGCGCGGCGCCTCCTGGGCCAGCGACGCGGCGGTGTCGCGGGCCACGTTCCGCAACTGGGACCATCCCTACCGCCGGCAGCTGTTCGCCGGCATCCGGCTGGCCTGGGACCGCCCCGGCCGGGAGGGCCGCTGAGGTGTGTCGCATGGCCGCCTACGTGGGCTCACCACGGCCGCTGTCGACGCTGCTGTACGACCCGCCCCGCTCGCTGCTGGTGCAGGCCTACGACCCCAAGGAGCAGCTGCGCGGCAGCGTCAACGTCGACGGCACCGGGGTCGCCTGGTGGGTCGGTGACGACCCCGAGCCGCTGCGCTACCGGACCGACCGCCCGCCCTGGTCCGATCCGAACCTGCCCGAGCTGGCCCGGCGCCTGTCCGGCCGGATGCAGCTGGCCGCGGTGCGCTCGGCCACCCGGGGCATCCCCTACGGCCCGCCCTTCGTCCACCCGTTCGCCTACCAGCACCTGGCGGGCGCGCACAACGGCTGGCTGGGCGAGTTCCGCGCGTCGACCGCCGGGGTGCTGCTTGGCCGGCTGCCCGAGCACCTGCGCGGCGCGCTGGACGGCATGAGCGACTCGCAGCTGCTGTTTCTGACCGCCGTGGGCCACCTGCAGGCCGAGCCCGGCGGCGGTCTGGCCGCCGCGGTGCGCGCCGCGGTGACCGAGGCGGCAGAGGTCTGCGCGGCGCACGGCGCCCAGGCTGCCCTTAACCTCGCCGTCGCCGACGGCCGGCGGGTGGTCGCCGCCCGGGTCTCCCTGGGGGTGCCGGCCAACTCGCTGTACACCCTGGAATGGGGACAGCGCTGGCCCGACGGGGTGCTGGTGGCCTCCGAGCCCCTCGACGACGACGCGTGGACGCCGGTGCCCGACCGCTGCCTGGCCGAGCTGACCAGCGCCGGGGTGCGCCTGTCGCCCATCGACGACCTGGAGCGCAGCGCATGAGCACCCTGGTCACGCGCCTGGCCGTCGGCCGCTCCCGTCGCGCGGCCCTGGCC
>DASZOD010000103.1:0-3306 GCA_035550935.1 Egibacteraceae bacterium
GTGCCCCAGGTGACCGTGGGCACCAAGGTGGTCGCGTCCAGGGCCACGGTGGCGTCGAACACCGCGCCGTCGTCGCTGCGCAGCTGGCGCCAATGCTCCAGGGCGGCGTCCCAGTCCGCGCCCTGGGGGGCGTGCGGGCGGCCCTTGAGGTAGGCGAAGGTGGTCTCGTCGGGAGCGATCAGACCAGCCCGGGCGCCGGCCTCGATGGACATGTTGCAGACGGTCATGCGCCCTTCCATCGACAGGGCCTCGACCGCCTGGCCCCGGTACTCGATGACGTGGCCCAAGCCCCCGGAGGTGCCGATCTCGGCGATGACCGACAGGATGAGGTCCTTGGCGGTCACGCCCAGGGGCAGGGCGCCCTCGACGGTGACCGCCATCGCCTTCGGGCGTTCCTGGGGCAGGCACTGGGTCGTCAGGACGTGTTCGACCTCGCTGGTGCCGATCCCGAACGCCAGCGCTCCGAAGGCCCCGTGGGTGGAGGTGTGGCTGTCGCCGCAGACGATCGTCATCCCCGGCTGGCTCAGGCCCAGTTCGGGACCGATCATGTGCACGATGCCGCGCTGGCGCGACAGGCGGTTGAACAGCCGGATGCCGAACTGGGCGCAGTTGGCCTCCAGCGCGGCCATCTGCCGCGCCGACAGCTCGTCGTCGACCGGCAGCGACGGGTCGGTGGTCGGCACGTTGTGGTCCATGGTGGCCAGGGTCAGCTCCGGCCGGCGCACTGTCCGCCCGGCCAGCCGCAAGCCCTCGAAGGCCTGGGGGCTGGTGACCTCGTGGACGAGGTGCAGGTCGACGTACAGCAGGTCGGGCTCGCCGAGGGCGCGACGCACGACGTGGGCGTCCCAGACCTTCTCGTAGAGCGTGCGGGGGCGGTCGGTCATGTCCTCAGCCGCCCCAGCGGGTGCCGCGGCTCATGCGGTCGGCGACCGGGCCGGTGACGGTGACCTCCTCGCTGCGGGACAGCTCGAAGGCGACGGTGTCCGCTCCGGTGGACTCGGCGACGGCGGCCGCGACCCTTGCGACCAGCTCGGCCTCCTCCTGCCGGGTCTGGTCGGGGGCGACGGTGAGCTTGACGGTGGTCATGGCGCGTCTCCGGTCCTAGGGCGTGTCGGTGGTGACCCGGCCGTGGCGGCGCAGGCGGACGGACTTGTTCAGGGCGTTGAGGAAGGCCCGGGCGCTGGCCTCGACGACGTCGGTGGACACGCCGCGGCCGGTGAAGCGCTGGCCGTCCACCTCGATCTGGACGGTGACGTCTCCCAGGGCGTCGATGCCGCCGGTGACGGCGGCGACGTTGAACGTGAGCAGCTGGCCGTCAACGTCGACCGCCCGGCGGATCGCGCTGCAGGCGGCGTCCACCATGCCGTCGCCCATCGCCGACTCCTCGATGGTGGCGTCGTCGGCTCTCCGGCGGACCCGGACGGTCGCCGTCGGCGCGAACTGGCGGCGCACCGCTTCGCTGCCGGTCGAGGGGGCGGTGCCCCCCGACACCCGCAGGGACACCAGCTCGAAGGCCTCCTCGTCGGTGGCGTAGACCTCGTCGGCGACGATCGCCTCCAGGTCCTTGTCGCTCAGCTGGACCTTGCGGTCGGCCAGCTCCTTGAAGCGCGCAAAGGCCCGGGTCAGCTCGTCGGGGGACAGCTCGTAGCCCATGTCGGCCAGCTGGCGGGCGAAGGCGTGACGGCCGGAGTGCTTGCCGAGCACGATCTGCGAACCGGTGACGCCGATATCCTCGGCGCGCATGATCTCGTAGGTCAGGCGGTCCTGCAGGACGCCGTGCTGGTGGATGCCCGACTCGTGGGCGAAGGCGTTCTTGCCGACCACGGCCTTGTTGAACTGCACCGGGTAGCCGGTCAGGGTGCTGACCAGCCGGGAGGTGCGGGCGATCTCGCGGGTGTTCACGGCGGTGACCTCGCCGAGCAGGTCCCGGCGGGTGGCCAGTGCCATGACGACCTCTTCCATCGAGCAGTTGCCGGCGCGCTCGCCGATGCCGTTGACGGCCACCTCCACCTGGCGGGCGCCGTTGCGCACCGCCTCCAGGGAGTTCGCCACGGCCAGCCCCAGGTCGTTGTGGCAGTGGACGCTGACGACGACAGGGCCGTCGCGCCCGCCCACCCGGGAGACGATGTCGGCGATGAGCGCGCCGAAGTCGTGTGGCAGCGCGTAGCCGACCGTGTCGGGGATGTTCACCGTGGTCGCCCCGGCCTCCACCGCGGCGGCGACGACCCGGATGAGGAAGTCGTAGTCGGTGCGGGTGGCGTCCTGGGGGCTGAACTCGACGTCGTCGGTGTAGCTGAGCGCCCGGCGCACGGCGTCCTCGGCCCGGGCGACGATCTCGTCGTCGCTGGCGCCGCGCAGCATCGCGCTGCGGTGCACCTCCGACGTCGACAGGAACACGTGGATGCGGGCCCGGCGGGCGGCCTTGACCGCCTCGGCCGCCCGCGCGATGTCCTCGGGGTGACAGCGGGCCAGCGCGGCGATGACCGGGGTGTCGGCTTGGGTGCCGATGGTCTCGGCGATGGCCTTGACCGCCTCGAAGTCGCCCCGGGAGGTGATCGGGAAGCCGGCTTCGATGACGTCGACCCCCAGGCGCGCCAGCTGCTCGGCGATCTCCAGCTTCTCCTTGACGTCCAGCGAGATGCCGGGTGCCTGCTCGCCGTCGCGCAGCGTTGTGTCGAAGATGCGCACCGAGCCGGCCGGCGGGGGTACGGCGGGCTCGGGTCGTGGGCGATGGCTGCTCATCCTGGTCGCTCTCCTCGGATCTGCGCCGCGGCGTCGCGCCACGGTGTCGTCGACGGGATGCACCCGGATGTGGGACCTCCGCGGGGGGATCGAGTGCGGCGACGTCCGCCCCGCGGCGTCAAAGAGCGAGCAGGAGGATGGACGGACCCGGGGCAGCAGCGGCGCGAGCGATGCGCCGTGTGCGAGCGATCATGATCTGGGTGTCCATCGCATCGGGTTGTACGGGCTTTGGGTCAGAAAGTCAACCGCTCGTAGGCGGTCACAGGATCACACGAGGTCGGCGAGCGCGCGGGTCGCCGCCTCGACCGCGTCCTCGACCACGACGATAGCGCGGTCAGGCCTGCCGTGCCGGGCCAGCTCCCAGGTTCCCATGCCCACGACGCGACGCCCGAGCTTCAGCGCCAGGGCGATCTCCGACAGGGTCCCGTACCCTCCTCCCACGGCGATGACCGCATCGGCGGACCGCACGACCAGCACGTTGCGCGCCTCGCCCATGCCCGTGGGGATCGCCATGTCGAGCCAGGCGTTGGCGTCCCGGCGGTCCGCTCCAGGCAGGATCCCCAC
>DASZOD010000104.1:0-5592 GCA_035550935.1 Egibacteraceae bacterium
AGCGCGACGAGGCCGCGGCCGGCAGGTTCGCCGCCGACCCGGCCACCACCGAGCGCGTCGGCGGCCGCGCCCCCACTGCGGCCGCGATCGCCATCGCCGGCAGCCGCTTCGACGCCGCCGCCGACGGTGCCGACGGCGCCCGCCGTGCCACCCACGTCGTGTTGGCCCGCGACGACGACTTCGCCGACTCGCTGGCGGGGACGGCCCTGACCGCTGACGGGCCCCTGCTGCTGACCGCCACAGGGGCGCTGACGCCGGCCACGGGCGGCGAGATCGGCCGGGTCCTGCCCGTGGGGGGCCGGGTCTATCTGCTGGGCGGCTCCGCCGCGGTCGGCACGGCGGTGGAGGACGGCCTGCGCGCCGACGGCTACGAGGTGCGGCGGCTGGCCGGCACGGCTCGGGTGGAGACCGCCCTGGCCGTGGCCGACGAGGTCCGGTCCCGCTCCGGGCGCGACGAGGTGTTGCTGGCGCGGGCCTACGGCTTCGAGACCGAGCCAACCTCGGCCTGGGCCGACTCGGTGACCGCCGGAGGCTTGGCGGCTGCGGCCGGGATCCCGGTGCTGCTGACGCCGTCGGCGGGCCTGCACCCGGGTGTGGCGACCTGGCTGCAGCGCGACGCCCCGGCGCTGACCGTGCTGCTGGGTGGCACGGTGGCGCTGTCGGAGGCGGTGGCGGCCGCGGTGCCCAACCCGGTCCGCGTCAGCGGACCTGAACGCACCGCCACAGCCGCGGCTGTCGCCAGCGTCCTGTGGGGCGCGGCGGCCGAGGGGCCGCGCTCGTTCGTGGTGGTCCCCGGCGAGCGTCGCGACGGCTGGGCCTTCGGGCTGCCCGCCGCCGGGCTGTCGGCTGATTCCCGCGCCCCGATCCTGCTGGTCGGCGCCGCGGTCAGCGACGCCACCGCCGAGCTGGTCGGCGCCTGCGGGGCGCCCCAGGTCGGCCTCACCGTGGTCGGTGACGCCACCGTCGTGTCGGGCACGGTGCGCGAGCGGCTCGACGCGCTCGACGGCCGGGCCTGCGGACCCGACGGCGCGCTGGTCTACAGCAGCGCACTGCAGCCCGCCGACAGCTGTGCCGACCTGCTGGACTACTTCCGGGAGGCGGCCCTGGAGCGGGTCGGCCCCTACGGGCTGGGCGAGTTCGTCGCCGTGGCCGGCGCTGGAGGCGAGGCGGAGATCGAGGCCGAGGGGGGCTTCGCCCCGGCCGCCCCCGCCGGCGCCGTCTCGGGCACCAACGTCCAGGAGGCCGGCGTCGACGAGCCCGACCTGGTCAAGACCGACGGGCGCCTGGCGCTGGTGGCCGCCCAGGGCGGCCTGCAGGTCGTGGACCTCACCGGTGGCGCACCTGCGCTGGCCGCCAGCCTGGCGCTGCCCGACGGCTGGGACCACGAGCTGCTGGTCGAGACCGACACCGCGCTGGTGCTCAGCCGCGGCTACCGCGACGTGGCGGCAGACGCCCCCAGCGGCCAGGACACCACGGCCGCGTCCCCCGTCGTCGGGGTCGCGCCGCAGACCACGCTGACGCTGGTGGACCTCAGCGACCCCAGCCAGCCGCGGGCGCAGGCGAGCCTGCAGCTGGACGGAGACTACGTCTCGGCGCGCATGACCGGCGGCGTGGCCCGGGTGGTGGTGCACAGCTACCCCCACGACCTCGCGTTCACCTCCCCCACCGAGCACACCCCCGAGGCGGTCGCGGCGGCCACCGAGCACAACCGGCGGGTGGTCGAGTCCTCCACCTTGGGCAGCTGGCTGCCCTCCTACACGGTCGAGGACCCAGCCGCCGGCAGCGCCGTCGACGCGCCGCTGCTGGACTGCGCCCAGGTCAGCCGTCCGCCGCGGTTCTCGGGTCTGGGCACCCTGTCGGTGTTGACCTTCGACCTGGGCGGGACGCTGGCCCCCACCAGTGCGGCGGCGGTGGTCGCCAACGGCGAGACCGTGTACGCCTCCCCGCGGCGCCTGTACGTCGCCACCACCCGCTGGGGACTGTGGGAGCCGAGCGCCGCCGGCGAGCCGGTCACCAGCGAGATCCACGGCTTCGACATCGCCGACCCGGCGGCGACCCGCTACACCGGCTCGGGATCGGTGTCGGGCTACCTGCTCAACCAGTTCGCGCTGTCCGAGCACGACGGCTACCTGCGGGTGGCGTCCACCCAGGAGCCGCCGTGGGACGGGGATCCCGAGGCGCTGTCGGAGAGCGCGGTGACGGTGTTGGCCGAACGCGACGGTGCGCTGGTCCAGGTCGGCCGACTCGGCGGCCTGGGCCTTGACGAGCGCATCTTCGCGGTGCGCTTCCTCGGGGACGTCGCGGCGGTGGTGACCTTCCGCCAGATCGACCCGCTGTACCTGCTGGACCTGTCGGACCCCGCCGCGCCGCAGGTGACCGGCGAGCTGGAGCTGCCCGGCTACTCGGCGTACCTGCACCGCGTCGCCGACGACCTGCTGCTGGGTGTCGGCCAGGAGGCCAGCGAGGACGGCCGTCTGTTGGGCTCGCAGGTGTCGCTGTTCGACATCTCCGACCGTGCGGCGCCCAGGCGGGTCGACCAGGTCCTGCTCGGCCAGGAGACCACCAGTGACGTCGAACGCGACCACCGGGCGTTCCTGTACTGGCCGCCCACCGGGCTTGCGGTCGTGCCCCTGGAGGAGCACAGCGCCACCGGGGCCGGCTTCCGGGGGGCGGTCGGCGTCGACGTCGACCCGGCCGGCGACCTGCGCGAGGTCGGCCGGGTCACCCACGTCGCGGCCGGGCAGTCGTCCGTGGACTCCTGGGCGGCCCGCATCCGGCGGTCGTTCGTGGCCGCCGACGCGCTGTACACGGTGTCCGAGCTGGGGCTGGAGGCCAGCGACCTGGCCACCCTGGCCGAGCGCTCGTGGCTGGCCTTCTGAGACCCTGACCGCCCCCACCGCCGACCCGCAGCGGTGGTGCCCCGACGCCCAGGCGCGGTGGCGGCCGGCGCGAAACCTACGCTGGCGACCTGCGGACCTGGGGCTCAGTTGTCCAGGGGGCGCACGAGGTCGGCGGGCACCACCCGCACGGCGACCGGCTCGCCCGCCTCAGCGACCGCCGCCTCCGCCAGGGCGCGCACCCGTGCGGCCTCGGTCTCCGCGAGCGCCCCCCGGGCGGTCATGCGGCGCGGCACGTTGCCGACCTGCGCATCGACGAGGTGGGGGGCGTGGCGCACCCGGCCCCTGAGACGGTCCCGGGCCGCCGCCGGTGGCGGTGGCGTCGGTGAAGGCGAGCACCAGCGCCGAGGCGTCGACGACGAGTCCGCCGGCGGTCACCGCCGGTCGGCGTCGCGATCGGCCAGCAGCACCCCGACGTCCACGGCCCGCCCTGCTGCCGTCGCCAGGTCCTCGGCCGCGGCGAACAGCTCCTCGTCGGTGGGCTGTGCGGCCAGCAGGCGGACCTGGTCGAGCATGTACGCCTGGATCGACTTGCCCGCGGCGCGGGCCCGCCGGTGGAACACCTGGTAGACGTCCTCGGGCACGTCCCGGATCTGGATGGTCGCCAAAGCGCTACTCTAGCGCAGTAGCGCTGGCACGACGCGGTGGCGCGGTCCTCTGCGGCAGGCTGGCGACGGGCCGCCGGAGGGTCTCGTACATGCGCACGGCGACGACCGCGCCGGAGGCTGCGGTGATGGCGGCCACCGCCCAGATCGCGGCGGCCAGCCCGAGCAGGTCGGCGACGGCGCCGGCCACCAGCGCTCCGACGGCGAAGCCGACGTCGCGCCACAGCCGGTAGACGCCGACCGCCGAGGCCCGCCAGCGGGGGTGGGCGACGTCGCCGACGGCGGCCAGCAGCGCCGGGTACACCATGGCGGTGCCGACCCCCAGCAGCGCGGAGGCGACCAGCCACAGGCCGAGCCGGTCGGCGGCCGCGGTCAGGGCCAGGGCGGCCGCTTGCAGCCACATGCCCGCAACGATCAGCCACTTGCGCCCCCAGCGGTCCGCCAGCGGACCGGTCAGCAGCTGTCCCAGGCCCCACACCGCCGGGTAGACGCCGGCCAGCAGCCCGATCGTGTCGACCGTCAGCCCGCCGGCGGCGAAGAAAAGCGGGAACAGCCCCCAGGCCAGGCCGTCGTTGAGGTTGTTGACCAGCCCAGCCTGGCTGGCGGCCGACAGTGCCGGCTCGCGCAGGCTGGTCAGGGCCAGCACCTGACGGGTCGACAGCGCCTGGTGGCGGCCGTGGCGGCCGGCCTCGAGCTGGGCGTGCCCGCGGGTCTCGCGCACCCACAGCAGCGACAGGCCCAGGCCCAGGCCGGCGTAGGCCAGCCCGAGCAGGAACGGCTCGGGTCGCAGGCCGGCGCGGGCGGCGATCATCCCGGTGCCCAGCGCCGTGGCCGCCAGCGCGGTGTACCCGGAGGCCTCGTTGAGGCCCATGGCCAGCCCCCGGCGGTCCGGTCCGGCCAGGTCGATCTTCATGATGACCGTGGTCGACCAGGCCAGGCCCTGGTTGACGCCGAGCAGGACGTTGGCGAACACGACCCAGCCCCACGAGGGCGCCCAGATCAGCAGCAGCGGCACCGGCAGGCCGGCCAGCCAGCCGGCCAGCAGCACCGGCTTGCGCCCGAAGCGGTCCGACAGGGTCCCAGCGAACAGGTTCGCGAGCGCCTTGACGAGTCCGAAGGCGACGATGTACGTCAGCGCGGCGCTGTAGGCGCGCAGGGCGAAATGCTGCTCGGCCAGCAGCGGCAGCACGGTGCGTTCCTGGCCGACCATGCCGCCGACCAGGGCGTTGACGCCCACCAGCAGCGAGAACTGCGCCAGGTTGGCCCGCAGCCCCAGCCGGGGAGGGCCGGGTGGTGCGCGGGTGGGCATCAGGCGCGCTCCAGGCTCCGGCCGGTTGCCTGGCTCCACTCTTCGGGCCCGCCGGCCAGGACCTGCAGGTCGGCGTGGCCGGCGCGTCGCAGCAGGCTGGCGGCGGTCATGGCCCGTGGGCCGTGGCCGCAGTGCACGAGGAGCGGCGCACCCCCCAGCGCGCCCGCCTGTCGGGCGAGTGCGCCCAGCTCGACGTGGGCGGCGCCCGGGATGTGGCCGGCGGCCCACTCGCTGTCCTGGCGGACGTCGAGGACGCGTCGGTCGTCGCCGACCTCGCCGGGTCCCACCAGCGCCATCCGTGCCACGGGCCAGCCGGCCGCCTGCCAGGCCGTCAGGCCGCCGGCCAGCTCGCCCAGGACCTGCTCGTAGCCGATCTTGCGGCACTGGCGCACCAGCTCGGCGCGGTCGGTGTCGGCGGCGCAGACGAACACCAGCGGGCGCTCGGGCGGCAGCAGCCAGCCCAGCCAGACGGCGAACTGGTCGCGCAGCGGGATCGACAGGGAGCCGGGCACGTGGCCGGCGGCGAACCCCTCGATCGGGCGGACGTCGACCAGCTCGGCTCCGGCGTGCAACGCGCGGCGTGCCTCGCCGACGGACAGCCCGGCCAGCGCCGGCCGCGCGGGCCCGTACAGCCGGGGACCCGCCCGGTTGACCTCCCGCAGCCGCAGGAAGTAGGGGGGGTAGCTGCCCAGCCCGCCCAGCAGCCCGGCCACGAAGGCATCCTCGTCGTCTGTCTGCAGCAAGGGGTTGTGGCGCCGCTCGTGGCCGATAGTCGTGCCCC
>DASZOD010000105.1:0-8210 GCA_035550935.1 Egibacteraceae bacterium
GGCCTGGGTGGGGCGGCGGCGGAGCCGCTGCCGGCAGGCGGCGGCCCGGCCTGCGGCTCGTCGGGCGCAGGCCCGGCCTGCGGCTCGTCGGGCGCAGGCCCGGCTGGCTCGTCCTCCGGGCCCCGCAGCAGGCTCCCGGGCGAGCCTGCGGGCGCCCGGTCAGAGCCGGGGTGCTCGTCGACGCTCGTGGGCGACCTCCCGGTCCGGTGTGGCTGGGAGGCCACGATACCCCTCGCAGGCCGGGGCCATCGCGTCGAGGCCGACCGCGCCGGCGCGCGCGGCCGGGAGTACCTCAGTGCGGGTCAGTACGTCAGAAGACTGACGAAGTCGTAGCCCTCCAGCTTGCCGGCGCCCTTGAGGAACTCCAGCTCGATGACGAACGCCAGCCCGACCACCGTGGCGCCGGCGCGTTCGACGAGGTCGCAGGCCGCCCCGGCTGTCCCCCCGGTGGCCAGGACGTCGTCGACGATGAGGACCCGCTCCCCCGGTGAGAACGCGTCGGCGTGGATCTCCAGCGTCTCGGTGCCGTACTCGAGCTCGTAGCTCTCCTCGACGGTGTCGTAGGGCAGTTTGCCCTTCTTGCGCAGGGGCACGAAGCCCGCCCCGAAGTGGTACGCGACCGGGGCGGCGACGATGAACCCGCGCGCTTCGATGCCGACCACCTTGTCGATGGTGCCCCGACCGTAGCTGACGACGATCGCGTCGACGGCGGTGGAGAACGCCTCCGGGTCGGCCAGCAGCGGGGTGATGTCCTTGAACACCACCCCGGGTCTGGGGAAGTCGGGGATGTCGCGCACCGAGTCGTACAGGCTCGAGGTGTCGATGTCGACGCGCATCGGACGCGATCCTTCCTGCCGTGGGCGACGCAGGCTACCGCCTCCGGCCGCCGCCGCGACCCGGGCCGCCCCGGCGGACGGCCAGCCGCTGCTTGAGTTCGGCGTAGCGCGGCTCCTTCTCCTTCAGCCACACCAGGAACGGTGTGGCGACGATGATCGACGAGTACGTGCCCACGGCCATGCCGA
Source organism: Egibacteraceae bacterium (assembly GCA_035550935.1). Lineage (GTDB taxonomy): Bacteria > Actinomycetota > Nitriliruptoria > Euzebyales > Egibacteraceae > DASZOD01. Next base: position 1,023 of record DASZOD010000105.1, read on the forward strand.
CGAACAGCGCCAGCGCCAGGTCCTGCAGGGTGTCCGCGCCGAGCAGGTTCACGCCGATGAACAGCAGCGAGCCGACCGGCAGGACCGACGTGGCCGAGGTCGACAGCGACCGTACGAGCACCTCGTTGAGCGCGCGGTTGGCGCTCTGGCCGTAGGTCACCGTCGACACCGAGCTCAGCCGCTGGGTGTCCTCGGTGACGCGGTCGAACACCACGACGGTGTCGTACAGCGAGTAGCCGAGGATGGTCAGGAACGCGATCACCGAGGCGGGCGACACCTCGAAGCCGACCAGCGCGTACACGCCGACCGTCACCAGGATGTCGTGCAGCAGCGTGACGAGCGCCGCGGCGGCCATGCGCCAGTCGAAGCGCAGCGAGATGTAGACGCCGATGAGCACCAGGAACACCACCAGCCCGCGCAGGGCCTGGCGGGTGATCTGGGCCCCCCAGCGGGGCCCGACCGCGCTGACGTCGATCTGCTCGGCCGAGGCCCCGGTGACCTCCGACAGGCGCGCGACGACGGCGCGCTGCTGCTGACCGCCGATCTCGTCCAGGGCGGGGGTGCTGACCAGCGCCCCGCGGCCGTCGTCGACCACCTGCACCTTCGTGTCGCGCACGCCGATCTCGCCGAGCGCGTCGCCGATCCCCGCCGACGTGAACGGGCGCGTGGCGCCGCTGACGGTGAAGGCGGTCCCGCCGGTGAAGTCGAGGTTGAAGTTCACCCCCCGCGCGGCCAGGGCGCCCAGGCAGACGGCCGCGCTGGCGACGACCACCCACAGCCACAGGCGCGAGCGCCCCACGAAGTCGATGTTGGTCTGGCCGTTGAGCAACCGCCACAGCGGCCCGCCCCCGGGCTCGGCGCCGGCGGCCCGGCGCTCGGCGGTGGTGGTCTCGCCCGTGCCTCGCGCGCTCATCGGCTCGCGGTCCCCGCGGCCACTCCCGCGCGCAGGCCCATGACCCGCGAGCGGCCCAGCTTCGGGCTGCGGGTGATGAGGCCGAACAGCGCCCGGGTGAAGGTCATGAACAGCAGCGTGTCGATCAGGGTGGACAGGCCCAGCGTGAAGGCGAAGCCCCGCACCGGCCCGACCGCCAGGAAGTACAGGATGGCCGCGGCCATGAACGACACGGTGTTGCCGGTCAGGTTGGTGCGGAAGGCCCTGCGATAGGCGTGGTCGCCGGCGGTGCGCACGGTGCGCCCGGCGCGCAGCTCGTCGCGGTAGCGCTCCCGGTAGATGATCGACGAGTCCGCCGCGATGCCGATCGAGACGATCACCCCGGCGATGCCGGCCAGCGTCAGCGCGAAACCCGCCACCTCGCCGAGCAGGATGATGACGCCGTAGACGGTCGCGCCGAACATCGCCAGCTCCGCCACCGCGGCCACCCCCAGCCCGCGGTACAGCAGGACCAGGTAGGCCGCGACCAGCACCAGCCCGATGGCACCGGCCAGCAGGCCCGCCTGCAGAGAGCTGCGGCCCAGGGTCGGCGACACGCTCTTGGACTCGGCGAACTCCAGCTGGATCGGCAGGGCGCCGGTGCGCAGCACGAGCGCCAGCTCCTTGGCCTCCGCCTCGCCGCCGCCGGTGGTGATGACCGCCTGCCCCCCGGCGATGCCCTGGTTGCAGACCACTTCGGGAGCCATCTGGGGGGCGGACTCGACGACGCCGTCCAGGACGATGGCCAGCTGACGCTGGGGGGCGCCCTGAGGGTTGCAGGCCAGCTGGCCGGTGATCTGGGCGAACTTCGCCGCGCCCTCGTCGGACAGGTCCAGGGCCACGCTCCAGTTCAGCCCGGACTGCGGGTCGACCTGCGCCCGGGCGTCGCCGACGTCGGTGCCGCCCAGCGCGACCGGTCCCAGGCGCAGCTTGGACCACTGGCCTCTCGGCAGGTCCTCGGTCTGGCCGGGCGGGGCGCCGGGGGCCGGCTGGGCTGGCGTCCGCTCGCACAGCACCACCTCCTGCTCGGGCGGGGGGACCGCCTCGGTCAGCGCCTCGCACGCCGGTCCGGCCTCGGCGTAGCCGGGCGACCCGGGGGGAATGACCTCCAGCACCGGGCGGAACTGCAGCTGGGCGGTGCGCCCGATGACCTCTTCGGCCTGCTGTTGGTCGGCGATGCCGGGCAGCTGGACGAGGACCGTGTCGCCCTGGCGGGCGATGTCGGGCTCGGCGACGCCCAGGGCGTCGACCCGCTGGCGGATGATCGCCACCGTCTGGTCGAGCACTCCCTGGTCGACGGGGCCCTGGCCGGGGGCGGGCAGCATGGTGATGCTCACGCCGCCCTGCAGGTCCAGCCCCAGCTGCGGGGTCAGCCCCAGCGCGCCGATGGCGGCCCACAACGCCCCGACGACGGTCACGGACGCCACCAGCAGCGCGACGAGCCGTCCTTTGCCCATGGCGTCCTTCGCCCTCAGAGCACCTGGATCCCGTTGACCATGATCTTGAAGTCACAGCCCAGCGTCCGGGCGGCCCGCCGGCACATGATCATGCGCTCGAGGAAGATCTCGAAGTACTCGAGCACGTGGCTGATCGACGTGTCGATCGTCAGCTCCAGGGTCAGGCTGCGCGCGCCGGGGTCGACGCGCAGGAACGACACCTCCACCGCGTAGTTGACCCGGTCGTGGATGTCCATGTCGATGGAGGCGTCCTTGCGCACCCGGCTGCGGTGCACGTCGGACTTGTCGGCGAGGATGACGGCCGCGGCCACGGGCGACACCGCGACGCCGTACTGCTCCTCGTGGTTGCCGACCGCGCTCATCACCTGCGCCATCGAGACCGCGTCGACGCCGAGCTCCTTGAGCAGGTCGAAGGCCAGCATCGCCGAGGTCTGGCCGTGGTAAGCGCGGCTGACGACGTTGCCGACGTCGTGCAGGTAGCCCGCCACGGCCGCCAGCTCGCAGGTGCGTGGCTCGTTGCCCAGGTGGGTGAGCACGTTGAAGGCGATATTGCCCACCAGACCAGCGTGGCGGAAGCCGTGCTCGGTGAAGCCCTGCGCGGCCATGAACTCGTCCGCGGCGGCGATGAACGCGCTGGTGCGCTCGTGGGCGCGCACCTGTTCGAGCAGGGGGATGCGCACCCGGCCGGTCGCCGGCGGCGCCGCCACCCGCTCCCCGGAGCGGTCGCGGCCTCCCACCGGCACGCCGTCGTGTGCCCCACGTCGGTCGAGCGGGGGTTCGGGCTGGGCGGCCGGGCCCCCCTGCGTGTCGGCTCTAGCCACCGGTCTCCTCGCCGGCTGCGGTGTCGGCGTCGATGAGCCGGCGGGACACCGCCTGTCTGGCCACGGTGATGACCGTGCCGGGGGCGATCTCCAGGCGCAGGGTCTCCTCGTTGACAGACTGCACGGTGCCGTGGACGCCGCCGATGGTGACGACCCGGTCGTTGGTCTCGATGGAGCGGACCAGCTGCCGGTGGCGCTTCGCGCGTTGCTGCTGGGGACGGATCAGCAGCAGGTAGAAGACCGCGAAGATCAGCAGCAGTGGCAGGAGCCCCCCCAGGAACCCCGCGGCGCCGTTCTCCTGGGCGATGACCGTGACAGCTTCCATGGGTCTGTGCCTCAACCTGTGGGGATAGGCGCTGTGGGGATACGCGTCGGTGGCGGACGCGAGACTGCGCGGGCGGGGCCCGCGCAGGCGCCCACGATAGCAGAACCCGCTGGGCCGACCGGGGCCGGCCCAGGCGCTTGCCGGCGCGCCGCTGGCGGCTACTCGCCGAACAGCGTCGGGTCGGGTCGGGGCCGCGCCAGCCCCAGGTGGGTGTAGGCCCCGTCGGTGGCGACCCGGCCCCGGGGCGTGCGGGCGACCATGCCCTGCTGGATGAGGAAGGGCTCGACGACGTCCTCGACGGTGCCCGGCTCCTCGCCCACCGCCACCGCCAGCGTCGACAGCCCCACCGGGCCGCCGCCGAAGCCGGCGCACAGCACCTCGATGACCCGCCGGTCGAGCTTGTCCAACCCGCGCTCGTCCACCTCGAACAGCTCCAGGGCCTGGCGCGCCACCAGCGCGCTGACGACCCCGTCGGCGCGGACCTCGGCGTAGTCGCGCACGCGCTTGAGCAGGCGGTTGGCGATCCGCGGTGTGCCCCGGCTTCTGCCGGCGACCTCTCGGGCGCCGTCGGCCTCCACGCTGAGGCCGAGGATGCCGGCGCTGCGACGCAGGATCGACAGCAGCTCGGCCTCGCCGTAGAAGTCGAGCCGAGCCGCGAAGCCGAAGCGGTCGCGCAGCGGCGAGGTGATCAGCCCGGTACGGGTGGTGGCGCCCACCAGGGTGAAGGCCGGCAGCGGCAGGCGGATGGCGCGGGCTCCGGGTCCCTTGCCCACCACGATGTCGAGGCGGAAGTCCTCCATCGCCGGGTACAGGATCTCCTCCACGGCGCGCGGCAGCCGGTGGATCTCGTCGATGAACAGCACGTCGCCGGCCTCGAGGTTGGTCAGGATCGCCGCCAGGTCGCCGGGGCGCTCGAGCGCGGGCCCGCTGGTCACGCGCAGGCCGGTGTCCATCTCGGCGGCGACGATGCAGGCCAGGCTGGTCTTGCCCATCCCCGGGGGGCCGCTGAACAGCAGGTGGTCGGCGGCCGCCCCCCGCCGCCTTGCGCCTTCGAGCACCAGCGACAGCTGGACCTTGACCTTGTCCTGTCCGACGAACTCGTCGAGCCGGCGGGGACGCAGCGACGTCTCCAGCTCGGCGTCGCCGGGCAGTTCGGTCGCGGTCAGGATCTCGTCCATCGGGCCGGGCCTCCCGGGCGGGGTCGGCGGTCGGTCAGCGGTCGGTCAGCGGTCGGTCAGCGCGCGCAGCGCCTGGCGCAGCAGGTCCTCGGCGGGGGCGCCGGCGTCGCCGTCGAGCGCGGCCATGGCCCGGCGCACCTCGTCCGCGCCGTAGCCCAGCGCCCCCAGCGCCTGGCGGACCTCGCCGTGGGAGTCGCCGTCCCCGGCGAGGCCGTCGCCGGGCAGGCCGTCGGCGGCCAGCGCCCCCAGCCGCTCGCGCAGCTCGAGGATGATGCGGTGCGCGCCGCGCTTGCCGACCCCGGGGACCACCGTCAGCGTGGCGACGTCCTCGGTGACGACCGCCCGGCGCAGCCCCTCGGCGCCCAGGCTGGCCAGAGCGGCCAGCGCCAGCTTGGGCCCGACGCCGGTCACCGACAGGAGGGTCTCGAACAGGTCCCGGGCGGCGGCGTCGGCGAAGCCGTACAGGGTCAGGGCGTCCTCGCGCACCGCCAGGTGGGTGTGCACGGTCACCTCGTCGCCGGGCCTGCCCAGCGCCGACCCGGGCGGCACCCGGAGCCGGTAGCCGACCCCGCCGACGTCGACCACGATCTCTCCCCGGCCGCCGGCGGCCAGCCGTCCCCGCAGCAGCGCGATCACGGCCCGGCGTCCTGTTGCGGAGGCTGCGCCGGCTGGGCGGACCTGCGCCCGCCCGGCCGCAGCCGCTGCGCCCCCGGCGTGGCCCTGGCCAGGGCCGCGGCCAGGCGCGGGCTCATCGCCCCCCCGGCGGCGCTGGCGGCGTGCTGCAGGTGGCACAGCGCCAGGGCGAGCGCGTCGGCGGCGTCGGCGGGCTCGGGCACGCTGGCCAGGCCCAGCAGCACCCGGACCATGTAGCCGACCTGGGCCTTGTCGGCGGTGCCGTCGCCGGTCACGGTGGCCTTGACCTGGGTGGGGGTGTAGTGGGCCACGGCCACGCCGGCCCGCTCGGCGCACAGCAGCGCAACCCCGGCCGCCTGGCCCACCCCCATGGCGGTTCGGACGTTGGCGTTGAAGAACACCCACTCCAGCGCCAGCGCGTCGGGACGGCTGGCGGCCACCACCGTGCAGAGCTCGTCGTACAGCAGCGCCAGCCGCCGCCCGGTGGGTGCCCCCGCCGGCGTGCGCACCACCCCCGCGCGCACGGCGGTCGGTCGCGACGTGGGGCCGTCGACGACGCCGATGCCGCAGCGCGACAGCCCCGGGTCCACTCCGAGCACGCGCACGGGCCTCCCGATCGAACGGACGTTCGCTGCCGCAGGCTACCAGGCCGCTGTCCCGTCCCCGCGCATCCCCGGCGCCCTGGCCGGGACCCCTTCGTCAACCACCTTGTTGCAGCATTGGCGACGTATTTGGCGCGAAGGCTTCAATGCGGCGGCGCGCATGGCCTCGCCGCAGGGCCAGTACCTCCCGTAGCTGGCGCACGAAACGCTGCGGGTGAGCAAGCAGCTCGGCTGCGCCGATGTGCATGGGCAGCCAGTCGTGGGCCTTGATCTCGTTGTCTCGGGCGTGGTCCTGGCTCTGCTCCCGGGGGGAGGCATGCCATCCCATGCCGTCAACCTCCAGGCACACCTGCTCGGACACGTAGGCGATGTCGAGGGCGGCGATCAGCCACCCGTCGTCGCTCACGAGCGGGTAGATGCCGGGGTGAGGAGCCAGCCCCTCGCGGCACAGCAGCCGGCGGGCGTCTCGCTCGAGCCTCGAATCGGTCTTGCCGTGCTTGGCCAACTCCGCGAGCGCGACGCGCAACCTGGCACGGCCGGGGAAGGCGCCGAGCTCGGCGGCGCGCCGCTCGACGTCGGCAAGCCTGATCAGCCGTCGCTGAACCGCCACCGCGATCGCCTCGGTGAGCTCACCGATGCCCGCGCAGGCGGCGAGGTCGCAGACCGTCCGCGGCACCGCCGTGACGCCGATGGCGTCGACGAAGGCCCGATCGGCGGCTGCCAGGGTCGTCGAGCGGCGGATGATGACGTCACGAAGCCGGGTGGTCGAGCGACCGGCTGGGACAACGAGCTGGATCGGCCACTGGCGGGCTTCGGAGATCCTCCACAGCCGTGCGGCGCTCCGGGCCGCGACCAGTGCCGGGGTCGGGATCGCCAGCACCGCCGCCATGGCCGACCGCTCGTAGCTCGCCGTCGAGCCAGGCAACGCGTACACCGACCGGTGCAGGCGCTGCCACCCGGCAGCCTCGACACGCCGCTGGACGCTGCGGGGGCTGAGCCCCAGAGCCACTGCCTGCCCCAGCGCCACGACGCCGACCTGCCGCCGTCCCAATTCGCTGAGCTGTTGCCACGAGTCCATGGAGCCGAGCATCCCAGTCCGAAGCCGCTGTGCCATCGGCCGCGGCGCCTTTCTGTGGACGACGGGCCATCCCACCCCCCGGTGAAGCTTTCGCGACGTATTTGGCGCGGAAGCTTCAACCGCCAGAAGGAGCGGAGGGCCAGCCCGCTGCCGGACAGGCAAG
>DASZOD010000106.1:0-10450 GCA_035550935.1 Egibacteraceae bacterium
CCCCCCGGCCGTTGTGTCGCCTGTGGGCAGCCGGACCTGGCTACCCTGAAGGCGGCGGCAGCGTCTCCAGCCGCGCCGTCGGTGGGAGGCGATGGTCGAGTTCAGGCTGCTGGGCCCGTTGCAGGTGGTCGCCCACGACCGCCTCGTGGAGGTTCGGCGCGCCAAGCTGCGGGCGCTGCTGGCGATCCTGCTGCTGGAGGCCAACGAGTTCGTCGGCCCGGAGCGGCTGGCCGACCTGCTGTGGGACGGCCGGCCACCAGGCGGGGCGCAGGCCACCCTGCACAGCCACGTCTCCGCCCTGCGCAAGGCGCTCGAGCCCGCAGCCGGCGTCGGCGGGCACCAGCGGCTGGTCACCGGCCCCGGCGGCTACGCCCTGCGGGTCGGCCCCGACGAGCTGGACGTCGACCGGTTCGAGGCGGGGGCGGCCGAGGGCCGGCGGGCCCTGGCCGCTGGGCGCTGGCGGCCCGCCCGGGTGGCCCTTGAGCGCGCGTTGGGGTTGTGGCGCGGCCCGGCGCTGGGCGACCTGGCCGACCGCGGCTTCGCCCAGGCGACCGCTGCCCGCCTGGAGGAGTCCCGGCGGGCGGCATGGGAGGATCTCGTCGAGGCCAGGCTGGCGTTGGGCCACCACGGCGAGCTGGTCGGCGAGCTCGAGGCGCTCGTCGCCGCCGAGCCGTACCGGGAGCGCTTGTGGGCCCAGCTCATGCTCGCCCTGTACCGGTCGGCGCGCCAGGCCGACGCGCTGGCCGCCTACCACCGGCTGCGCACCCGGCTGTCAGGCGAGTTGGGCCTGGAGCCCGGGCCGGCGCTGCAGCGGCTGGAAGAGGCCATCCTGCTGCAGAAGTCCGAGCTCGACTGGACGCCTCCCGGCGCCTTTCAGGCAACGCCCGCGCCGGCCCTGTCGCCGGCCAGGTCACGGATCGCCCACCTGCCGCGGCCGCTGTCGGCGTTCGTCGGTCGCGTCGACGCGCTCGACGAGGTCGGTGCGCTGCTCGCGACCGAGCGGCTCGTCACACTCACCGGTCCCGGCGGGGTCGGCAAGACGCGGCTGGCGGCGGCGGCGGCCGACCGCGCCCAGGCAGCGTTCCCCGACGGCGGAGCGTTCGTGGCGCTGGCCGGGGTCGGCGACCCGGACCTGGTGCTGGTCACCGTCGCCCGGGCACTGGCCGTCCCCGAGGAGGCAAGCCGGCCTCCGGTCGAGCAGCTGGGCCGCCACCTGGCCCAGCGCCGCTTCCTGCTCGTGTTGGACAACCTCGAGCACCTGCTGCCCGCTGCCGGTGACCTCGCCCAGCTGCTGGCCGCCTGCCCCGACCTCACGGTGCTGGCCACGAGCCGCACGCCGCTGGGCCTGGCCGGCGAGCGACGCTACCCGGTGCCGGCGCTGGAGCTGCCCGACCGCCGGGACTGGGCAGACGCCCATATGCTGTCGGCCAACGAGGCGGTGGCGCTGTTCTCCGACCGAGCCCGGGCGGTGCGCCCGGACTTCGCGCTGACCGACCGCAACGCCGCCGCGGTCGCCGAGCTCTGCGCCCGGCTGGACGGGCTGCCACTGGCCATCGAGCTGGCTGCCGCCCGCAGCAACGTGCTCACGCCCCGGGCGTTGCTGGCCCGGCTGGAGCCCGGCCTGTCGCTGCTGACCAGGGGGCCGGGCGACCAGCCCGCACGTCACCACACCCTGCGTGCCGCCTTCGACTGGAGCCACGACCTGCTCGACCCAGCCACACAGCGGTTGTTCCGGCGCCTGGGCGTGTTCGTGGACGGAGCCGACCTGCACGCCGTGGAGGCGGTCTGCGCCGAGGGGGACGCGGGCACGGCGCTGCTGGACGCGCTGGGAGCGTTGATCGATGCCAGCCTCGTGCTGCGCGACCCCGGCGACGGCGAGCCGCGCTTCCGCATGCTGGAGACCGTGCGCGCCTATGCCCTGGGGCGCCTGGACGCCAGCGGCGAGGCCGACGCCTGCCGCCGCCGGCACCTGCGTCACTTCCTGGCGCTCGCCGAGGAGGGCAAACCGCCACCGGGTTTCACCGACGACCGGCGGCTGACGGTCCTGGAGCCCGAGGCCGGCAACCTGCGCGCTGCCTTGGCCTTCGGCCTCGACCGCGGCGACGTCGAGAGCGCCGGGCGGCTGGCCGCGGCCCTGTACGGCTGGTGGCGCGACTCGGGACGCCTGCGCGAGGGCCGCGACTGGGTCCGGGCCCTGTTGGCGCGGCAGCTGCCCGGGAGGCTACGCGCCGAGCTGCTCACCTGGACCGGGTGGCTGGCCGCGAACCAGGCCGACTACGGCCGGGCCGCCGACCGTTTCGCCGAGGCCCTGGTGCGGTGGCAGGCAGCGGGCGCTGTAGCCGGTCAGGCCTGCTGTCTGCACGGACTCGGCCAGATGGCCTACCGCGCAGACGACACCGCGCGCTCGGATGCCCTCCTGCAGCAGGCACTGGCGCTGTCCCGTCAAGCCGGCGACGACATGCTGGTGATCCGCGTCCTCGAGCAGCTGGCGACGAACGCCGAAGCCGGCGGGGATCACGCGCGGGCCGGCGCGCTGTACGAGGAGGCGCTGGCGGCCGCCCGCCACGCCGGCAGCGACCGCCATATCGCCTACGGCTGCGCCTCGCTGGCGATGATCGAACTGGCGGCGGGCAACGTCGACCGTGCGGCTAGGCTGAGCGCCGAGGGTCTGGTGAGCGCCCGCCGCTCGGGCTCGCTGACCGTGCAGGCGCTTGCGCTGGCGCTGGGCGGCGTCATCGCGCTGGAGCGCTCGGACCCGGCGAACGCCGCGTCGGGCTACGGTGAGGCCCTGCGGCTCTGCCGCGACGCGGGGATGACGCACTGGGCCCTGGACTGTGTGTGCGGGCTGGCCGCCGCCGCGCGCCTGCAGGGTGACCGTGTCCGGGCCGCACGGCTGTTCGGTGCCGCCCAGCGCCTGTACCAGGCGGCCGGGCTCGTGCGCGAGCGCGGCATCGAACGTGACTGCTACGAGCGCCACCGGGCGGGGTTGCACGCCGAGACGGACCCGGGCGTGTTCGACACCGCGTGGGTCGAGGGAGAGGCGATGACCATGGAACAGGCGGTCGCCTACGCCCTCGAGGAGGCACCGGCGTAGCCGCTAACCCCAACCTCCGCGCCCGGACAGCGGGACGAGCTGGACCTGCCCGTCGTCACCGACGATCACCAGCGCGCGAGCCGCACCCACCTGTCGAAGCCGCACCGTGAGGTCGTCGAGCTCCTCGTCGGGCAAGGCGGCGGGCTCGGCGTCCTGGCGCTCCCAGGCCGTGACCTTGACCTCGAGTCGGCTGCGCAGCTGGTCCGCCAGCGCATGGGCACGAGGGGCGACGACGATCACCTGGCTCAGCCGGACGGCGACCGCCTCCGGGGGCGCTTCGGCGCGGTCCTCGCGCAGCACCAACCCATAGTGGACGCTGACCACTCCGGCAGTGAGCAGCAGGGCGATGGCCCAGCGTTGCTCCTCGATCAGGTCAGCGCTCACCTCGCCGGCGAGGAGCGCGTCGAACAGCTCGAACAACACGACGCTGAGCGCCACGACCGTGGCGACGATGGCCACACCGAACGCCCCGAAGATCAGCACCCGCCGTGCGAGCGCCGTCCGCTCGGAGGGATCATCCCGGACGTGGCGCTGCACTGAGGACCAAGAACTTGCCCACAGCGGCACGCCGATCAGCAGCAGCGTCAGCCCGACGGCGACGACGTCGCGGACCCCGCCGGGGGCCTGGACAATGGTCCGTCCGGGGACCACCAGGTCCAGGCCCACCATCAGCACGGTAGCGATACCGCCCGCCGTGGTCAGCATCCCGGCCGCGGCGACAAGGTACCGATAGGTGCGTTCCGGGCCGCTCCAGGCCGCCTCGACAGCGGCCTGGGACTCCCCCAGCACGGCGCGGTGGTAGCCCCAGACGGCGATCCCCACGGCCAGGCCGGCGGCCGCCGAGGGCACGACCTCGAAGTGGACCGCCGCCGCATCGTCCGTCGCGTCCAGGACCCAGGCCAGCACGCTGTGCAGCAGGACACTGCCCGACACGAGGGCAGTCGCGGTCGCCGACAGCACCCCGACCAGGAACAGGTAGCCCAGCCAGCCCGTCGACCCGGCGTCGCGTCGGCCGACCACTACCCAGTGCCACCACCACAGCCCGGCACCGACCACCGCGACGACCGTGGCCGAGCGCAGCCCGACCTCCAGCGGTGCGCCCTCGACGAGCAGCTGCGTGCCCACCGCGAGCGCGTAGAGGGATCCGAGCGAGCGGGACAGGATGCTGCCCAGCGCGACCGCCAGCAGGGCCACTCCGGCGGTCGCCGCAAGGTAGGCCTCGATGCGGTCGACCCGCCGCGTGTGCTCCGAGCCGATCGGCACCTCGGCGGCGACACGTTCGTGGTATGCCCACAGCGCGCTCCACACGAGCAGCCGCGCGACGGCCCCGGCATCGTACGGCTCGTCGCCGACCAGCCACAGCCCCGTCCGGAGCGCGTAGGGAACGGCGACAGACAGGGCGATCGCACGCACGGCGGCCACGTGCAGCCGTCTGCCGAGCGACCGCCACTCCCGGACCGAGCGTTCCGTGTCGCGCTGCGCGGCCCGCCATGCCAGCACCCACACCGGCAGGCCGACGACCGTCAACGACAGCCCCAGCGCCAGTCCGCGCTCCGTCTCGCTGACGAGCGCGGGGCCGCCGAGGGGCTCGAGCGCCGCCCGCAGGACCCCCGACAGGCCCGAGGCGGTCAGCACCGCGCCGAGCAGCGCCAGGGAGTAGACGAACACCCGGCGCAAGGTGCCGTGCCCGTCGTCGCCGTCCGCGCCTCCGGCGCCGTTTGACCGCTCACGGGCGACCACCACGGCGACGATCACCGCGACGATGACGAGGAGGGGCAGGAGGCCGAGGACCATCAGCCCGGACACAGACCGTAGGGCCAGACCGCACCGGCGATCCCCCAGCTGCCGTCCCCGCGCTCGACGACGAAGACCTCCGTGTGGTCGTAGCCACCGCCGCCGAATGGCGGCTCGCCGGAGAACTCGGTGATGCGGACGCTCACCCGGACCGTGTCGTCCACCCGACGGGTGTCGAGCAGTTCCGCCTCGAACGCCATGCGCTCGTCGGGCAGCGGAAGGCGCTCGGGTTGGTGACGCTCGCAGCGCTCGCGCAGCTCCGGGGTGTAGGTGTCGTAGGCGCTGTTGGGATCCGCGTCGGCCACGGCCCGCAGGTACCGCTGGACGACGCCCTCGGGGCTGCCGGCAGGCAGGTCGGGGGGCTCCCGGACGCTGGCGACCACAACGCCGATGACCGCCACGGCCACGACCAGGGCGACGGTCCCGGTGAGCCAGCGAGTCGAGGACGCGATGGCGGTCCCTTCTGCGCAGAACCCCACGCGGGCGGTGCGCCCAGGGTGGTCCTGCCCGGGCAGGTTCATCACCCGGACAAGCGCTGTCAAGGACGTCGTCGACGTGGCCAGGCGCGAGGCCTCAAAGGTCTGCCAGCGGGCCCGCCGTTCGCGCGCTGCCGGTCCTGGCGATGCCAGGCTAGAACCGTCTCGTTGGTTGCGACCCGCGCGCCTGAGGAGGAAGCGTCATGAGGATCGGGGTGCTGGGCACGGGCATGGTGGGCAAGACGATCGGCGCTCGTCTGGTGGGCCTGGGCCACGAGGTCGTCCTCGGCTCGCGGACGCCCGACAACCCGTCGGCGTCGGCATGGGCACGGCAGGTCGGCGACGGGGCGGATCGGGGCACGTTCGCCGACGCGGCGCGCTTCGGGGAGCTGCTGTTCAACTGCACCGCCGGGACGGGTTCGCTGGCGGCCGTCGGCTCCGCCGACGAGGGCGACCTGGTCGGCAAGGTACTCATCGACGTCGCCAACCCGCTGGACTTCTCTCAGGGGTTCCCTCCGTCGCTGTCGGTGGTCAACACCGACAGCCTCGGTGAGCAGATCCAGCGGGCTCACCCTGCCCTGCGCGTCGTCAAGGCACTCAACACCATGAACTGCCAGATCATGGTCGACCCGGGACGCCTGGGGGCCACCCACCACGTGTTCCTCAGCGGCGACGACGCCGACGCCAAGGGCACCGTCGTCCGGCTGCTCCAGGAGTTCGGCTGGCCGGCGTCGTGCATCATCGACCTTGGCGACATCACCACCGCACGCGGTCCGGAGATGTTCCTGCCACTGTGGCTGCGGCTGTACGGGGTTCTGGCGACGGGCGAGTTCAACATCGCGGTCGTCCGCTGAGGTTCCCCGGGGGACGCCCACGATTGGCGACGGTGGGGCTCCCGGGGGTTCGGGTCATTGGCGTATCCTGTAAGGGTACGCCGGAGTCGCGCGGGTGGGCCGGCCGGGGGCTGGTCGGAGTCGGCCACCACGTGCCGTGTCAACAAAAGGGCTGCGTGCGCCGTGGCGACCGGCGCAGCCACCCGGAACACCGCCCGGTCGCAGGAAGCTCATATGACACAGCGAAAGCAACGGCCCGAGACCTGGCCCGGCGCATCGGCTGGTGATGGTCCGTCTCCAGGCTCTGGGCGGGAGAGCCCCGAGTCGTCGCCCGTGGCCGTTCTCGGCGCGCGTGCCGCGCGACCTCCGATGGGCAACCTGCCCTCCCCCTTGAGCAGCTTCGTCGGTCGCGAGCGGGAGACAGCCGGGGTCGAGGGGTTGCTGGGCCACACGCGCCTGGTGACCCTGACCGGCCCCGGGGGGTGCGGCAAGACGCGGCTTGGGCTGGCGGTGGCGGCCGACCTGGCCGCAGAGTTCGACGACGGCGTGTGGCTGGTCGAGCTGGCGTCGCTGTCGGACCCGGCGCTGGTGCCCCAGACTGTGGCGGCAGCGCTGGGCGTGCGTGAACAGCCGGGCCGCGCGCTGAGCGCCGCGCTGATCGACTACCTGCGTCCCAAGCAGCTGCTGTTGGTGCTGGACAACTGCGAGCACCTCGTCGGCGCCTGCGCCGGGCTTGCGGACACGTTGCTGGCTTCCTGCCCCCGGCTGCGGATCCTGGCCACCGGCAGGCAGGCCCTGGGCATCACGGGCGAGGCGTGTTGGCAGGTGCCGACGCTGTCGGTGCCCGAGGAGGGCCAAGCGCTCTCGCTGGAGCAGGTAGCCGAGTACGAGGCGGTCAGGCTCTTTGTGGAGCGCGCCAGCTTGCGGCTGCCCGGCTTCGAGCTGACGTCCCACAACGCCGGTGCGGTGGCGCAGACCTGCCGCAGGCTGGACGGCATCCCGCTGGCCATCGAGTTGGCGGCAGCGCGGGTCACGGCCCTGGCGGTCGAGCAGATCGCTGACCGGCTCGAGGACTGCCTGGCGCTGCTGACTGCGGGCAGCCCGGCGGCCAGCCCGCGCCAGCGGACCCTGCGCGCGACCCTGGCCTGGAGCCACGAGCTGCTCGGCGAGCGCGAGCGCAGGCTGTTCCGGCGGCTGGCGGTGTTCGCCGGAGGGTGGACGCTGGAGGCCGCGGAGGCGGTGGGGCCTGGCGGAGGCATCCGGCGGGCCGATGTCGTGGAGCTGCTGTCCAGGCTCGTCGACAAGTCGCTGGTGGTGGCCGACAGCGGCTCGCAGGGCGCGGCGAGGTACTCGATGCTGGAACCGATCCGCCAGTACGGGCGGGAGGCACTGGGCTGCAGCGGGGAGGCCGAAGCCGTCCGCGGCCATCACGCCGACTGGTTCCTCGCCTTGGCCGAGCGCGCGGCCCCGCAGCTGAAGACGCCCCAGCAGGTCGCATGGCTCGGCCGGCTGGCCCAGGAGGACAACAACTTGCGCGCGGCGCTTGAGTGGCTGCTGGGGCGTGGACAGCTGGTGGAGGCCTCCCGGCTTGCGTGGGCACTGTGGCTGTTCTGGTGGATTCGAGGCCGCTTCGCCGAGGGACGGAGGTGGATGCAGCAGGCGTTGGACAAGGGCGCTGCCATGCCTGCGGCGGCTCGGGCGAAGGTCTTGTTCGTCGCCGGGACGATGGCCGACGGCCAGGCCGACTACCGGTCGGCCGAATCGCTGCTGGGAGAAAGCCTTGGGCTGTTCAAGCAACTGGGAGACCGGCGAGGCGCCGCCTACGCCCTGAGCAGTGCCGGCTTCGCAGCGATCGGCCAGGGACGAAACCGACAGGGCATCGCCGTGCTGGAAGAAGCCGTAGAGCTTGCCTTGGCGGAGGGCGAGAGGTGGGCCGCGGCGTTCATGCTGTGCTTCCTGGCGACCGCGCGGCGCAACGAGGGCGACCGCACGGGTGCACAGCAGCTGGCAGAGCGAGGGCTGGCGTTGTCTGAGGAAGTCGGCGACCGTGAAGGGGCCTGCGCGGCGCTGTACATCCTGGCCACCCTGGCGCAGGAGTCGGAGTCGGACGGCGGGCGCGCCGGGAGGCTGTTGGGCGAGGCGCTTGCCCGGGCGGCCGAGGTGGGCGATCAGACCAACGTCGCCTACTGCCTGGACGGGTTGGCGGCCGTCGCCGGGGAGCAGGGCAGGCTGGCCCGCGCTGGGCGCCTGTGGGGCGCCGCGGAGGCGCTGCTCGAGCAGATCGAGGCGGCGGCGTACGTCTACGCGCCTGACCGCGTTCTCTGCCGCGACCGGGTCGCACCCGCGCGTTTGCGGCTCGGCGTGGAAGCGTTCGAGGCGGCGTGGGCGCAGGGCCGGGCGATGACGCCCGGGCAGGCCGTGGCCTACGCACTTGGCCAAGCCGCCACCGAGCAGGATGCCGGCGCACCCGACGCGCAGGCCGCCTCCGCCGGGGTCGTCCAGGACAGCGCGGCCTACCCCGATGGCCTGACCGCTCGTGAGGCAGAGGTGCTGCGGCTGCTCGCGGGGGGCAACACCAACAAGGAGATCGCCGCGCAGCTGGTGCTGAGTGTGGCCACCGTCCAGCGCCATGTGGCCAACCTGTACAGGAAGATCGGCGCGCGGGGCCGGGCCGATGCCACGGCCTACGCCTTGAAGCGGGGCCTGGCCCAGGCCTGACGCCCGCCATCGGGCGGGGCCCTCAACCTGGGGCTCCAGCCTGCCTGGGTACACGACCCACGCGACTTGGCTCACGGTCCCTCTGCATGGTTTTGCTCACCCCGGTGGCTTCGTGGCCGGTCGTAAATGCTTGATCTGGTCGATGCAGGCGGTGCGGTGCAGGCCGTAGCGTCGCAGGCGTAATCCCAAGACACCCGACGGTCAGGCTGCACCTGAGCTGGCCAGCCCAGCACGTCGCTGTGGCCTGGCCCTCCCGGACAACCGACCGCCTGGCGGCAGGAGGGATCCACGATGAGCACCGCCTTGCACGCTGCTCGACTCCTGGGGCTGCTCTGTCGCGACCACGTGGACGCGCTCACCATCCCCGCCCGGAGCAGCCAGGATCTCGACAGGCCGCCCGTCACCGGCTGGGTCGAAAGGCCGCAGGTACCGGCAGGCGACAGCGAGCGTCTGTTGCACACGGGTGGCGACCTCGCGCCCAAGGGTGGTCTGCGGCTCGCTCCGCTCCGCCTCGTTCCCGTAGCGATCATCGTCACCGCAGGGCTCATCGCGCGCGTCGGCTACCGCCGCGCACGGGTCCGCGCAACGGTCCGCGCGAATCTCATGCGCTAGACGCCCGCGTAGGTCTTGAGCAGCTGCCGCATCCCTGTCGGACATCACCGCTGGTCTCCGCACCGCCGTGACGGTCCAGAAAGCGAGTCCCCCGATGATCCTGAGCGCCATGGTCCGGACGCCTCGGCTGGCCACACACGTCCTCGAGGCCGGAGGCGGACAGCCGGTCGTCTTCATCCACGGCAACCTCTCGGATGCCGACGTCTGGCACGAGCAGCTCGAGTTGCTGCCGGACGGCTTCCGCGGAGTGGCTCTGGACCTGCGCGGCTACGGGCGCAGCGAGCGCAAGCCGGTCGACGCCACCCTGGGCGTCGCCGACTTCACAGAGGACGTGCGTGCGTTGGTCGGAACCCTCGACCTCGGCCCCGTCCATCTGGTGGCGCACTCGATGGGCGCCGCGGTCGCCTACCAGTACACCATCGACCATCCCGACGACGTGCGCACCATCACCGTCGTCGCGCCGATGTCGCCGTACGGCATCGGCGGCACGCGCGGCAACGGACAGCCGTGCCGGGCTGACTTCGCGGGCTCTGGAGGCGGCTGGAACAACCCCGACTTCGTGCGCCTGCTGGCCACGGGTGACGGGTCGACCGACCACCCGGCATCCCCGCGCAACGTCATCAGGTCGCTGTTCTTCCCCCAGGCGGCCGACGTGCGTGACGAGGAGACGATCCTGGCGAGCATGCTGCGCACCGAGGTCGGTGACGACTACTACCCGGGCGAGGGTGCCCCGTCCGAGCACTGGCCCGGTGTGGCACCCGGTCAGCGCGGGGTGCTCAACGCGATCTCGCCGCGCTACCTCGACCTGTCGGGCTTCGCGCGCAGCGGCGCGACCGCGCCCGTGCTGTGGGTGCGGGGCGGCAAGGACGCGGTCATCGCCGACCGCTCGACGATCGACCTGGGCACGCTGGGGGCGCTGGGAC